>DASTOI010000402.1:0-3459 GCA_035762585.1 Myxococcota bacterium | reverse complement strand
CGAACGTCGCGACGTCCGCCGGCCCGCTGAACGGAATGATCTGCACGACGCCGAGCCCGTACTCGCGCTGCTTCGCCTGCACGAACGACTCGAGCGCGGCGCGTTCGCCTTCCCGTAACAACCGGCGCTCGGTGATCTCGCCCGCGATCTGGCGTCCGTAGTGCAGCGAGATGTTGCGCCACGCATCGTAATAAGCGCCGGCCACCTCGGCGCTGTCGTCGATCGCGCGGTCCATCTGCAGGCCGAACCACGAGTTGATCGACGCGGTGATCAGCCGCGACGAGACCGCGACCTGGATGCCCATCGGCACGGTCGCGACCAAGAACAGCGCCAGCACGAACTTCGCGTTCAGGCTCGCGCCGAACAGACCGGCGCGGCGCTCGAACCAGAGCTTCACGAGCTGGCGCCCCGACAGGTAGACGAGCAGCACGATCAGCACGACGGAGACCGCGTTCAGAAACAGGAACGGCAAGCTGTCCGCGAACGGGATCGAATCCGGCAGGCTCTCGATGCGCTGCTGGACCGCGATCACCGCCGCGAGCGCGGCGAACGCGCCCAGCACGAGCGCGAGGTCGCGCCGCTTCCAGCGCCGCGGGGCCGCGCTCGAATCGCCCGCGGACGGGCGCTGCGCGTCGGGATCGGTGGGCATGGTCGTCGCGTAACCCCGCGTCCGGCCTATTCAAACCGAGTCGGATTCGAAACGCAAAGCGGATCAAGCTGCGGCCCAGTTGCGCCGAAAGCGCTGGCCGGCGCGCGGACACGCTCCGCCGTCCGGATGGGGATGCTGTGACCGCGAACTCAGCGCTGCGCGCCCGCTTCGAAGCCAAGCCCGAGGACGCCGCCGCTTTCGCGGCGCTGGAAGAGGCGCTGTTCGTCGCCGGTGACTGGCGCGAGCTGGTCTCCGTCTACGAAAAAAGACTGGCTGCGGCCGATCTCGCGGCCGCGCGCGCGCCGAAGCAGCGGGCGCGCATCGTGCTGCGACGCGCGCAAGCGCTCGACGAGCGGCTCGGCGAGATCGACGAGGCGATCGCGGGCTACCGCGAGGCGATCGCGCTCGACCCGACGCTGCGCCCGGCGTTCGCGCCGCTGCGACGCCTGCTCGCCGCGCGCGACGAGTGGGACGCGGTGATCGCGCTCTCCGACGCGGAGGCGAAGCTGCCGATGCGCCCGTCGGAGCGCGCACAGCTCGCCTGCGAGCTCGGCGCATTCTGGTTCGAGAAGCGCGGCGACGCCGCCCAGGCGCGCGCTTGTTACGAGCGAGCGCTCGAGGCCGAGGCGGCGCACGCACCGGCGCTGCTCGGGCTCGCCGCCGCGACCGAGGCCGGCGGGGCGTACGACGACGCGGCCGCGGCGCTGGAGCGCGCGGCGCAGAATCTGCGCGGCGTCGAACGCGGCCGCGCGCTCGCGCGGCTCGCGAAGCTGCAGAGCGAGCGTCTCGGCGAGGCGGAGAAGGCCGCCGAAAACTTCCGGCGCGCGCTCGCGGACGACCCGAAGCAGGAGGACGCGCTGGCCGCGCTCGCAGAGCGAGCGGAGAGCACAAAGCAATGGGGCGGCTTCGACGAGCTCCAGGAGCGCCGCTTCGCGCTCGCGAAGGATCGCCTCGCTCGGCTCGCGATCGCGCACGATGCGGGGCGCGTGCAGCTCGAGCACGCGCGCGACGGCGCGCTCGCCGGCAAGTGGTTTCGCCGCGCGCACGACTTGTTCCCCGACGATCCGGTCGTCCACCTCTATCTCGCCGACGTCGCGCGCCTCTCCGGCAACCAGGCGGACCTGGCGTTCCATCTGCGCCGCGCAACCGAGCTCGCCGACAACGCGGCGCCCGCGGAAGCGCTGCGCGAAAGCGCCGCGCTCGAATCGGCGCGCGGCGATCGCAAGCGCGCGCTCGCGCAGCTGCGGCGCGCGGTCGAGCGCGACCCGGCGGACGCCGAGGCGAGCGCACAGCTCGCCGACGCGCTCGCGCGCGACGGGCGCGAGGAAGAATTCGTCGAGCTACTCGAGGCGCGTCTCGCCGAGCGGCCCGGCGGCGCGATCGAGGCCGGCCTGTGGCGACAGCTCGGCGCCTTTCACGAGCGGCGCCGCGACGACGCGGCCACTGCGCTCGACGCCTACGCGCAGGCGCTCGAGGCCGCGCCAACCGACACCGCGTCGCTCGCCGCGTTCGAGCGCGTCGCGCGCAAGCTCGAGCGCTGGGCGCCGCTGTGCGAGCGGCTCGCCAACGCGGCGGCGGCGAGCGAAGGCGACGCACGCGCAGCGCTGCTCGTACAGCTCGGAACCGTTCAGCTCGAGCAGTGCGGCGACCCCGCGGCCGCGCGAGCCAGCTTCGAAGCGGCGCTGGCGGTCGCGCCGAACGATCTGCGCGCGCGCCAGGGCGTCGAGCGCGTCGCGCTCGCGAGCGGCGACGCGGCTGCCCTCGTCGCCAGCTTCGAGCGCGAGGCGGCCACCACCTCCGACCGCGAACGCCTCGCGTTCCTCGTCGGCGAGCTCGCGCGCATCCACGAAGAGCGCGGCGACGCCGAGCGCGCGCTGCACTGGCTCGCCCGCCTCGTCGAGATGCGCCCCGAGGACGTTCCCGCGCTCGGGCAGATCGCCCGCCTACGCGCGGCCACCGGCGATGCGGCGGGCGAGCTCGCCGCGCTGCGCCGGCTCGATCCGCTCGTCTCCGGCGCGCTCCAGCTCTCGGGCAGGCGCCGCATCGCCGCGCTCGCCGGCGAAAGCGGCGACGTTGCGGCGGCGCTCGCCGCGCACCGCGCCGTGCTCGCGCTCGAGCCGAACGAGCTCGCGAGCGCGCGCGCGATTGCGGCGCTGCTGCCGGCACAGAGTCCGCCCGAGGAGCGCGCCGCCGCGCTGCGCCATCTGATCGCGCTCGCGAGCGGCGACGAGCGCAACGCGCGCCAGTACGAGCTCGGCTGCCTACTCGCCGGCGAGCTCGGCGATCTGCAGGGCGCAGGCGCCTGCTTCGAGGCGCTGCTCGATGTGCCGAACGCGCCGGCCGACGCGGAAGAGCGCTTCGCCGAGATCCTGCGGCGCCTCGGGCACTGGGACGTCCTGTGCGCGCGGCTCGACCTGCGCCGCCGGCTGCTCGACCCGCTCGATCCGCACGGGCTCGAGCTCGATCTCGAGCGCGCGGAGCTGCTCGCTGGACGCCTCGGCCGCCTCGACGAGGCGATCGCCGTTTGCGAGTCCGTACGGGAAGCGAATCCGCGGCATGCCCGCGCGCGCGATCTGCTCGAGCGCGCGCTCCGCGAGCGCGGCGACGACCGCCGCCTCGTCGAGCTGCTGGAAGAGCGCGCCGCGCTCGAAGCGGACCGCGAGCGCCGGGCGCTGCTCGATCTCGAGCGCGCGGTGCTGTTCGAGCAGCGGCTGCGCTTTCTGCCGGAGGCGCGCGGCGTGCTCGCCGAGATCGCCGCCGGCGAGACGAGTGTCGCGCACGAAGCGGAACGGCGACTGCGCCAGCTGCTC
>DASTOI010000401.1:0-3248 GCA_035762585.1 Myxococcota bacterium | reverse complement strand
CGGACGTCGTCGCGCTTCTGAACGACGTGTTCCAGCTCGTAAGCGATCGCATCCTCGCCCGCGGCGGAACGATCGACAAATTCATCGGCGACTCGGTGATGGCCTACTTCGGCGCGCCCGTGCCGAGCACGGATCATCCGGTGGCCGCGGTGAGCGCCGCGGTCGACATCGCGCGCGCGGTCGAGGAGCGCAACGCGAAGCTCGAAGCCGGCGAATACGCGGTCGGCGTCGGCATCGGCATCCACACCGGCGCGGTCGTCGTCGGCAACATCGGCTCCGATCGGCGCACCGACTTCACCGCGATCGGCGATTCGGTGAACGTGGCCGCGCGCCTCGAGAAGCTCGCGCGCGCGGGCGAGATCCTCGTCTCGGAGGCGGTGCAGCGGCGCGTGCGCGGCAGCCATCGCCTGCGGTTCGAGGGCGAGCGCCAGCTCTCGGGTCGCCAAGAGCCCGTGCACGTTTACTCCGTCGACCTGCGCACGAGCGAGGCGGCGGCCTAGTGCGGCGCGGGCTCCAGCCCGTGCTCGCGATCGCGTGCGGCGCGGTGGCGTGCACGACGCCGCTCGAGCGCGGCGAGCGCGAGTACCAAGCCGGCGACCGCGCTCAGGCGATCGCGGTCTGGGAGAAGATCGACGCGGCGGAGCTCGACTACGCGTCGGCGCAGGGACGAATCGACGCCGTCGCGGAAGAGCGGGGCCAGCTGGTCGAGCGATACCTCCAGCGCGGCCGCTACTTCGAAGAGCGCGGCCGCCTCGCGGAGGCCGTGCTCGACTACCGGCTCGCGCTGCGCATCGAGCCGAGCGACCGCGCGACGCTCGCGCACGTGCAGGAGCTCTCGCGTCGCGTCGCGAAGGCCCGCGCCGAAGGGCTCGCGCTGTTCCGCGCCGCGTTCGCGCGCGACGACCTCGCGGCGGCACGCGTTCACGTGAGCAGCTTGCGCGTGCTGGACGCGTTCTCGCCCGAGGTCGCCGATTGCCAGCGCCAGCTCGCGGAGGCGCTCGCGACGCGCATCGAGGCGAGCACCGCGCGCGCGAACGACCGCCTCGATGCGGGCCGCTTCGGCGAAGCCGAGGCGGCGTTTCGCTCCGTGCTCGAGCTCGATCCGCAGAACGTGACTGCCCGCGGCAACCTCGCCTACATCGAGCGGCTGCGCGCCGAGAGCGCGTCCTCGCCGGCGGGGATGACGCCAAATCCTTCGAGCGAGGACATCGCGCCGCGCCCGCGCGCCTCCGGGCGGCCGCGCGACTTCGAGATCCGCGCGGAGGGCTACTTCCAGAACGCGTTGAATGCCGAGGCGAGCGGCGATCCACTGCAAGCGATCCGCTACGACCTCGCCGCGATCGACGTCGACGGAAGTCACGCAAGCGCGCGCAGCCATCTCGCCGCGCTGCGCCGCGCGCTCGCTGCGCAGGTGGCGGGCCTGCTCGAATCGGGCCGCCAGCACTTCCAGCGCGAGGACCTGCGCGCCGCGCTCGATCAGTGGGAGCGCGTGCTGCTGATCGACCCGGGGAACTCCGAGGCGCGCGACTACAGCGCGCGTGCGCAGAAGCTGCTCGAGCGGCTCGAAGAGATGGGCGCGACGCCGCTGCCGGCCGCGAAGCCGTGATGCAGCGCGTCGCGCTCTTCGTGCTCACCGCGGCGCTCGCGCTCGGCTGCGCGAGCTCGCTCGATCTCGGCAGGATGCGCGAGAAGCTCGCGCCGCGCGGGCCCGAGCCGGCGCCGCAGCTGCGCGACGAACCGAACGCGGACCTCTCTCGCGTCGAGGGATTGCGCGCGGCGAGCGGCGAGCTGCGCGCGATTCCGCTGCGCTGGGACGCGAGCCGCGAGTCGGAGGTCGCCGGCTACGTCGTCGACCGCGCGCCGAGCGCCAACGGCCCGTTCGCGTACATCGCGACGCTCGCGGACCGCTTCCAGACGGTCTACGTCGATCACGGCCGCGACCTCGCGCCCAAGCGCGAGCGCGGCCTCGCGGGCGGCGGGCTCGCGCATGGGGAGACGTACTACTACCGCGTGCGTCCATTCGACCGCGCGGGGCGCGTCGGCTCGGCGGCGCCCGCAATCGCCGCGGGCACGACGGCCGCGAAGCCGGCGCCGCCCGCCGGCGTCCAGGCCTACAGCCATCTTCCGCGCCGCGTCGCGCTGCGCTGGCAGCCGGCGAGCGATCCGAATGTCACCGGCTACGCCGTCTCGCGCAGCCCGAGCCCGAGCGGCGTCTACACCGAGCTCGCGCGCATCGAGGGCCGACACCAGACGGTGTACCTCGATCGCGAGCTTCCCGACCTCGGCGTGTTCTACTACCGCGTCGCGTCGATCGACGCCGTCGGCGGCGTCGGCGACCCGAGCGGCGCCGAGCGGGCGGTCACGAAGGGCGAGCCGCTGCCGCCGACGGGCCTGCGCGTCGCCGCGCAGACGATCGGCGCGAACACGCTGCGCTGGGAAGCGAACGTCGAGCCCGATTTGCGCGGCTATCGGCTGTTTCGCAAGCGGGCGCAGGCGAAGGAGCCCGAGCTCGTCGTCGAGCTGCCGGCGAGCGCGACCAGCGCGACGGACTCCGCGGTGAGCGCCGGCGAGACGATCGCGTACCGGCTCGTCGCGATCGATTCCGACGGGCTGCGCTCCGGCCCGTCCGATCCCGTCGAGATCGTCGGAGCGGCGTACGACCTGCGGGCCGACGCGACCGCGGACGGCGTTCGCCTCTCGTGGAGCGCCGCGGCGCAGGCGGGCTTCCGCGAGATGCGCATCCTGCGCGGCGGCGAGGAGATCGGCCGCACGGGCGACGCCTCGTGGCTGCACGCGAGCGGCGCGCCCGGCGACCGTTATCAGGTCGTCGGCGTGCACGCCGACGGCAGCGAAGCGCCGCCGTCGAAGCTGGCCGAGGCGGAGTAGTCACGCGCGGCGGCGCCACGCCGCGTAGGCCGCGAACGCGAGCGTCGCGCCCCCGCCCGCCACGAGCGCGGTGCGGTCGAGCTGCGTCGCGATCGCGAGCGTCGCGATCGCACCGAGCGCCGGCAGCAGCGGCACTCCGGCGAGCGCGCCCGGAACGCGGAACGGGCGCTCGCGCTTCGGCTCGCGCCGGCGCAGCGCGATCAGCGCCGCGTTCACGGCCGCGAACGCGAGCAGCGACGCGAACGACGAGAGGCTCGCGACGACGTCGACCGCGCCGAACGGCAGCAGCGCGCCGCTCACCGCAGCGACCGCGAGCGTCGCGAGCCACGGGGTCTTGCGGCGCGGCAGCACCGCGGCGAGCG
>DASTOI010000400.1:0-5886 GCA_035762585.1 Myxococcota bacterium | reverse complement strand
GAGCAGCTTCTCGATGCGGTGCTCGTGCAGCAGCTCCTTCGCGCGCTCGCGCGTCGTGCCGGGCGGCACCGTCACGAGCCCGTCCTTCGTCATCACGCTCGAGATCGGGCGCGTCGCGTCCTTCACGAAGCGCAAGTCGCGGTTCGTCAGGATGCCGACCGCTTTGCCGCCCTGCGTGATCGGCACGCCCGAGATCCGGTGCTGCGCCATCACCTCCATCGCGTCGCGGATCGTGCGGTCCGGCGGCAGCGTGATCGGGTCGACGATCATGCCCGACTCGGAGCGCTTCACCTTGTCGACCTCGGCGGCCTGCGCCTGCGCCGAGAGGTTGCGGTGGATGATTCCGATGCCGCCGTGCTGTGCGAGGCAGATCGCCGCGGCGTGCTCGGTGACGGTGTCCATCGCGGCGGACACGATCGGGACGTGCAGCTCGATCTCGCGCGTGAGCTGCGTTGTTAGGGAGACGTCCTTCGGCAGCACGTCGGACGCGCCGGGGACGAGCAGCACGTCGTCAAACGTCAGCGCCTCGCGAATCCGGCTGTCGTCCATCGAGCGCCTCCGCTCCCGCCGGCGCTGAGATAGGCCAAGCCCAAGAGGAGCAGGCCTGCTCGCCGCCTCGGATTGGCGGCGCAACATACGAAGCATGTCTCCGACGGTCAATGCGATTTGCGCGATGGTTGGCGGGTGCTGGTCGCGGGCGCGCCGCCGCGGCGGGCCGGCGGCCGGGCCGGAGGGGTCGCGACTCCGGGCCTCGGCCCAGCGGCGTACGGACTTGGGTGGAGGTGGCGCGTGGCAGCTGGGCGTCGCTACGCGGCGCGGCCGTGAATTCGCTGCCGATTGACGTGCGGGTGTTGTGATGGGGACCGGCCCTCCGCTGCGACGCCCGCTCCGGCCCGGCCGCCGGCCTGCCGCGGCGGCTCTTGCTTGCAGCCGGGTTCGCTCATCAAAGAGAAGGGCGCGGCTCGGGGCGGCCTCGAGCCGCCCCTCCCGCATGCGCCGCTTGCGCGGCGCGTCTTCGTGCCGCGGCGTTGCTCGGTCGCTTGTTACGACTTCGGCGGGAGGAGAGCCGATGCGCTGCCGTGGAGGGCGGCGGCGAGGTCGCGGACGACGCCTTCGAGGACCCGGACGGCTCCGGCGGGCGCGTCTTGGGCGAAGCGGTGGAAGGCGTTGCGGGTGAGCAGCAGCACGCGCGACGGGGCTGCGGCTTTCAGCGACGCTTCGCGATTGCCCGAGCGCGCGAGCGCTGCGAGGCCGAGCGCGGCGGGCGCCTCGACGCGGCCGAGGTCGCCGGCGCGCTCGCTCATGCAGTCGAGCGCGCCTTCGACGAGCAGGATTGCGCCGTCGGCCTCGCTGCCCTCGAGGCAGAGCACTTCGCCCGCGCGCAGCGACTGCTCCTCGACGACGCCGGCGAGGATGCCCTGCTCGCTCTTGGCGAGATCGGCGAACGGCGGGAAGCGCGACCAGTCGATCGCGCTCACGGCATCACCCGCGACAGCATCGTGCGCAGCAGCGGGAGTGGATCCCGTTCGCCGTCGAGGTGGAGCAGGAAGAGCGAGGCGTCGCTCAGCACCGAGAGCTTCTCCTGGATCTCCTCCGGCGCGAGGCGCTCGCCCTTGCGCAGCAGGAGCACGTGGAACGTGCGGTGGTCCGGAATGCGGCGGAACGCCTGCGCGAGCGCGCGGAGACGCGCCTCGGAATCTTGCGCAGGCAGCACGTGCAGCAGCACGAGGCCGAGCGCGCCGTGCGCGGCGGCCGGCCAGAGCGGTGCGTAGAGCGGGCTCGCGGGCACGTGCACGAGATCGATCGCGAGGCCGTCCGCGACCGAGAGCCGCGCGAGCGGCGCGAGATCGTGGCTCGCGACCGCGGCGCTGCCGCTCGGGCGGCTCGCACCCGGGAGCTGCTCGAGCGCGCGCACGAGATCGTTCGTCGCGGCGGCGTCTGCGGACGCGAGCAGGAGCTTCGCCGGAGCGAGCGCGCCGCGCGGCGCGCCGGCCTCGAGCCACTCGCGCAGGCGCTTCGCCTGCCCGGCGTCGAACAGCGCAGCGTCCGAGATCGGCGCGCGGCGCTCGCGGCCGCGGCGCACGCGCACGATCCCGCGCTCGATCAGCGTCTGCAACGTGCGCAGCACCTGATAGTCCGAGTGCGTGCAGTGATCGACGATCGAGCGCACGTCGTCGTACGCCTCGAGCAGCAGCAGCACTTCCTGCGCGACGGGATGCACGACGCGCGGGATCTCGGTGCGCGCGACCGCGAGGCCGACGCGCGCGGTGTCCGGCGGGAGGCCGCGCGCGAGGCGCGCCCACTCGCTTTGCTGGCGCAGGCCTTCGAGCAAGAGCGCGCGCGTCGGCGTCTGGATGCGCGCGGGCCGCGCCTCGTCGCTCGGCGTGAACGCGAATGCGCCTTCGCGCCAGCCGAGCATCCGGTAGAGCGCCTTCTCGTCCTGCGCGCGCGCCCCGGCGTTCGCCTGCACGACGTTGCCGTCGCGCAGCCACAGCTCGCCGCGGTCGCGCGGCCCGTCGCCGTTCGTGACGGCGAGCCGGCCCGTGCGGCGGTTCTGGTGCAGCAGCTGGAGCACGTCGGCGAGCGCGACCTGCGAGAGATCGCCGTTCACGGTGCTCTCGGCCGCGGTCGCGCGCTCGACCGCGCCGAGGCGCTCGCGCTTGCCGAGCAGCGCGAGGATGCGCTCGCCCGCGCCCGCGGCTTGCTCGAGCACGTCGTCGAAATCGCCGCGCTGCGCGGTCGCGCCGGGGCCGAGGTAGACGAGCCGGATGCTGCGCGTGCGCGGATTCGCGCGCAGGATCTCGGCGAGGCGCGTCGCGTCGATCAGCGGGAGGCCTTGCCCGGCAACCAGCGCGTCCGGCAGCTCCGCGAGCGCCGCCTCGAGCGCGCTCGCGCCGGTCTCGGCGAAGCTGACGCCGAAGCCGAGCGGCGCGAGCTCGCCGGCGAGCAGGCGCGCGCGCTCGCGGTCGGCGTCAGCGATGAGGATCGAGTCATCCACCGATCGGGATCCCGAGATCGCGACCGAGCTGGAAGGCGAGATGCTCGACCAGCACGCGATCGGCGGTGTGATACAGCGAGGCTTCGCGTTCGTCTCCGTCCGGCTCGCGCACGAGCGCGTACGCCGGGCGGTCTCCGTAGTAGAGGACGAACGGCGCCTCGGTTCCCGCGCGGAGCGGCGAGACCCACGTCACCGGTAGACCCGGCGGCTCGTCCGGCCCGCGCTCCGCGACGAGCACCACCTCGGTCTTGCTGCCGAGCCCGCGCAGCTGCTCGAGCGCGCTGCGGATCGGCGCGCTCAGCGCGCCGCCGGCGCCGATGAACAGGAGCCCGCGTTCATGCGGCCGGCGGCCGACCTCGTCGAGCAGGAACACGGTGGCCTGATCCGTGAGTGCGCCGCCCATCGCCGGGGCTTCGGCGAGCAGCGAATCGACCAGGCCGCGGAACGGCGCTTGCTCGAGCTCGCGCGCACGCACGAAGCTCGCGCGGTCTTCGCCGATGCGCGTGGCGAGCGTCTCCCAGAGAGCGTCAGGCGTGGCGCCGTCCGCCGGGAAGGACGCGGCGGCGGCGAGGACCGCGGGCGCGTCCGGAAGCGCGCGCAGCGATTCGCAACGCTCGAGCGCGCTGCGCAGCCGGCGCTTGCCGACCGCGGCGCCGATGCCGTCGGTCTCGGGCAAGAGCGCGAAGTAGCGGCCGTCGCTCTCGATCGCGAGCAGGTCCGACGCGCGCAGCCCGCGCGCGAGCGTCGCGGCGAACTCGGCGAGCATCGCCTCGACCTCGCTATGCGGCCGGCCGGCCCATGCGTCGGCGAGGCGGTCGACCTCGACGCGCACGACCGAGAAGCTGCGCGAGAAGCGCCGCGATTTCTGGATCTCGTGCTCGACCATGTCGTCCAGATAGGTCTTCGTGTACGCGCGCGTCACCGGATCGCGGAACGAGCGGCGCTCGAGCGCGCGCACCGCGTAGCCGTTCGCGAGCGCCTGCGCGGCGAACGCGGCGAGACGCTCCGCCGCCGCCATGTCGGCGTCGCCGAACTCGCTGCCGTCGAGCTTGTCGGTGAGGCGCACGAAGCCGAGCAGCCGCCCGGCGCGCGCGAGCGGGACGAACAGGCACGCGCGCCCCGCGCCGCCCGCGGCCGGCCCGCGCTGCGGGCGCGCGTTCGGCTCGGCGAGCGGCGCGAGCTCCGGCGGCAGGTGCGCGGCGTGCAGGTCCGCGCGCTCGTCCTCGACGCGCACGAGCCCGCTCACGCCGGCGAGCCGCAGCCGCTCCGGCGCCTCGGGCCGCGCGATCCATGCGACGCCGCCGTGCGCGTTCGTCTCGAGACAGAGCGCCTCGACGACGCGGTCGGCGAGCTGCTCGAGCGACTGCGTCGCGAACAGCGCGAGGATCCGCTCGTACTGCGCGAACGCGCTCAGGTGCTCGAGGTTCTCCGCGTTCAGGCGCCGGTTCTCCTCGCGCATGCGGCGCCGCTCGCGGATCGTGCCGAGGCTGCGCAAGAGCGCCGTGCGATCGAGCGGCTTCAGCAGGTAGTCGGTCGCGCCGAGCTTCATCGCGTCGACCGCGGTCTTCACGTCGCCGACGCTCGTGACGACGATGATCTCCTGCTCGGGCCAGCGCTCCTTCACGCGCTGCACGAGCTCGCTGCCGTCCATGCCGGGCATCACGAGATCGGTGATCACGACGTCGTAGGCGTTCGCCTCGAGCGCGCTGAGCGCGTCGGCGCCGTTCGCGTGCGTCTGCACTTCGAAGCCGGCCTCGCGCAGCAGATCCTCGAGGTAGACGCGGAAGTACAGCTGGTCGTCGACCGCCAGGATTCGGCCCTGACTCACCGCTCCCCTCCCCGCCCGCAGGCGCTCCCGAGTTCCTACGCCGCCGGCTGCGACGCCGCTCTCGAAGCGCGCCGCAGTGCAGTGTGCGGCATCGCCTCGCCGAGCGATCCGATCATGGAGTGAGGGGTGGCCTCCACGATCGCGATTTCGACCAGCGAGCCCAGCGCCGGCGCTTCGGCCTCGGGCGCGCGGAAGTTGACGACGCGATGCTGCGGATCGCGACCCTGGAGCGGAACGCCGGCCTCGCCCTTCACGCCGCGCCGGCTCGCGCCCTCGACGAGCACCTGCGTGCGCGTGCCGACGCGCGCGCGATGCGCCGCGAACGTGAGCTCGCGCTGGAGATCCTGCAGCTCCGCGAGCCGCGCCTGCGATTCCGCGGGCGAGACCGCCTCCGGAAGCGATGCAGAGGCAGTGCCGGGCCGCGGCGAATACTTGAACGAGTAGCTGTCGACGAACTGGACCTCGCGCATCAGCGCGAGCGTCGCGTCGAAGTCGGCGCGCGTCTCGCCCGGGTGGCCGACGATCACGTCGGTCGTGATCGCGACGTCGGGGCGCGCGCGCCGCAGCGCGGCGACGATCGCGCGGTACTCGGCGACCGTGTAACGGCGCCGCATCGCGGCGAGCATCCGGTCCGAGCCGCTCTGCACCGGCAGATGCACGTGCGGGCAAAGCTGCGGCAGCTCGCCGTGCGCGCGCACGAGTGCGTCGTCGAAGAAGACCGGGTGCGGGCTCGTGTATCGGAGCCGCGCGATGCCGGGGATCTTCGCGAGCTCGGCGAGCAGATCGCCGAACGCCATCGTGCCCGCGACCGCGCTGCGCTCGCGGCGCAGATCGTGACGGCCGTACGCATTCACGGTCTGCCCGAGCAGCGTGAGCTCGCGCACGCCGCGCTCCGCGAGCGCGCCCGCCTCGGCGAGGATCGCCGCGGCGGGCCGCGAGATCTCTCGCCCGCGCGTCAGCGGCACGACGCAGAACGAGCAGAAGAGATCGCAGCCCTCCATCACGGTGAGCCACGCGCGGCCGGGCGTCGTCGACTGGAATTCGGGGTGGCGCTCCGGCA
>DASTOI010000399.1:0-8279 GCA_035762585.1 Myxococcota bacterium | reverse complement strand
TCGAGCGCGTGAAGGCATTAGGGCAGAGCGCGATCGCGATGACCGATCACGGCAACCTGTTCGGCGCGGTCGAGTTCTACGAAAAGGCCGTCGCCAACGGCGTGAAGCCGATCATCGGCTGCGAGGCCTACATCGCCGCGGGCTCGCGCTTCGACAAGGAGAAGCGCGAGCGCGACGCCTCCGGCTTCGACGCGATCAGCCACCAGCTCTTGATCGCGATGAACGACACCGGCTACCGGAACCTGATCTACCTGATCTCGAAGGCCTACCTCGAGGGCTTCTACTACAAGCCGCGCATCGATCTCGAGCTGCTCGCGAATCACAGCGAGGGCCTGATCACGACGTCGGGCTGCCTCTCGTCGCTGGTCTCGCGCCGCATCCTCGCCGGCGAGCTGAACGCCGCCTGGGAGATGGCGGAGTCGTTCTCGCGCATGTTCGCGGGCCGCTACTACCTCGAGCTGCAGCGCCACGGCATTCCGGACCAGGACCGCGTGAACGCCGAGCTCCTGAAGATGGCGTCCGACCTGCGGTTGCCGCTGCTCGCGACGAACGACGCGCACTACCTCGAGCACAGCGATCACGAGCATCACGACGCGCTGCTCTGCATCGGCACCGCCGCGAACCTCGACGACCCGAACCGCTTCCGCTTCGACGGCCGCGGCTTCTACGTGAAGAGCGGCGAGGAGATGCTCGAGCTCTTCCACGATCACCCGCGGGCGGTGCACGCGTCGATGGAGATCGCCGAGCGCTGCTCGGTCGAGATTCCGATGGGCAAGTACCACATGCCCGAGTTCCAGGTGCCGGCGGGCACGACGCGCGAGCGCGTGCTCGTCGCCGACGCGCAGACGGGGTTGCGCAAGCGATTGGGGCTCGCGCCGGACGAGCCGCTCCCGCAGAAGTACGCGGAGTACGGCAAGCGCCTCGACTACGAGCTCGGCGTGATCGAGCAGATGGGCTTCGCGGGCTACTTCCTGATCGTGGCCGACTTCATCGGCTACGCCCGTAACAACGGCATCCCGGTCGGGCCGGGCCGCGGCTCCTCGGCGGGCAGCCTGGTCGCCTGGAGCCTCGGCATCACCGGCGTCGATCCGATCGAGTACGACATCATCTTCGAGCGCTTCCTGAACCCCGAGCGCATCTCGATGCCGGACATCGACGTCGACTTCTGCATGCGCGGCCGGCAGCAGGTGATCGAGTACGTGAGCGCGAAGTACGACGAGCCCGCGCGCGGCGACGACGGGCGCAGAGTCGCGCAGATCATCACGTTCGGAACGCTGCAGGCGCGCGCGGTGCTGCGCGACGTCGGCCGCGTGATGGGCATGCCGTTCGGCGACGTCGACCGCATCGCGAAGCTGATCCCCGAGACGCTCGGCATCAAGATCGACGAGGCGCTCGAGCAGAGCCCCGAGCTGCGCGCGCGCGTCGAGGCGGACGGGCAGATCGCGAAGCTGATCGAGACGGGTCGGCGGCTCGAGGGGCTGACGCGCCACGCATCGACGCATGCGGCCGGCGTCGTGATCGGCGACCAGCCGCTGATCCAGCTCGCGCCGCTCTATCGCGATTCGAAGACCGGCGACGTCGTCGTGCAGTACGACATGCGCTGCGTCGAGAAGATCGGCCTGATCAAGTTCGACTTCCTCGGCTTGAAGACGCTGACCGTGCTCTCCGACGCCGAGCGCAACGTGCGCGCGAGCGGCCTCGCGAGCTTCGACGTCGAGAAGATTCGGCTCGACGACGAGAAGTCGTTCGATCTGCTCTGCCGCGGCGACACCGAGGGCGTGTTCCAGATGGAGTCGTCCGGGATGACCGATCTCGTGACGAAGCTGAAGCCGCGCAGCTTCAAGGAGATCATCCCGCTGATCGCGCTCTACCGGCCGGGGCCGCTCGGCTCGGGCATGGTCGAGGACTACGTCGCGCGCAAGCACGGCCAGGCGAAGGTGGAGTTCCTCGTGCCAGAGCTCGAGGAGCTGCTCGCCGAGACGCTCGGCGTGATCGTCTATCAGGACCAAGTGCTGCAAATCGCGAACCGGCTCGCCGGCTACTCGCTCGGCGAGGCCGACTTGTTACGGCGCGCGATGGGAAAGAAGAAGCCCGCCGAGATGGCGAAGCACCGCGACAAGTTCGTCGCCGGTTGCGCGGCGAACAAAATCGATCCCAAGAAGGCGGCGACGCTGTTCGATCAGGTCGCCGAGTTCGCGGAGTACGGCTTCCCGAAGGCGCACTCGACCGCCTACGCGTTCGTCACTTATCAGACCGCGTACCTGAAGGCGAACCACCCGCGCGAGTACTGGGCTGCGCTGCTCTCGATCGAGGCCGGCAACCACGACAAGCTCGCGCGCTACATCGCGCACGCGCGCGACCGCAAGATCGACGTGCTGCCGCCCGACGTGAACGAGTCCGCGCGCGATTTCACGCCGGTCGCGGAGGGCATCCGCTTCGGCCTCGCCGGCGTGAAGAACGTCGGCGAGGGCGCGATCGAGTCGATCCTCGGCGTGCGCGCGGAGAGCGGCGCGTTCACCTCGCTGTTCGATTTCGCGAGCCGCGTCGATTCGCGCAGAGTGAACCGGCGCGTCGTCGAGAGCCTCGTGAAGTGCGGCGCGTACGACTCGCTGCACGCGAATCGCGCGTCCGTCTGGAACGCGCTCGACGCCGCGCTCGAGAGCGGCGCCGCCGCGCAGCGCGATCGCGAGATCGGGCAGGAGAGCCTGTTCGGCGACGCGACCGGCGCGGGCTCGGGCCGCGCCCAGGAGCTGCCCGAAGCGCCCGCGTGGACCGAGGCCGAGCGGCTCGCGAACGAGAAGGAAGTGCTCGGCTTCTACGTCACCGGGCACCCGCTCGAGGCGCACGCCGCGGCGCTGCGCCGCTTCGCGGACGTGAGCGCGGTGAGCGCGGCGGAGCGGGTCGGACGCGACGTGCGCGCGGGCGGCGTGATCACGGCGCTGCGCGAGACGCGCACGCGGCGCGGCCAGACGATGGGCTTCGCGACGCTCGAGGACGCGACCGGCAGCTTCGAGCTCGTGATCTTCGCCGAGCCGTTCGCGACGCACCGCGCGCTGCTGAAGCGCGCGCTCGAGTCGACCTCGCAGCCGGGCGGCGGCGTGCTGCCGCTCGTCGTCTCGGGCTCGCTCGAGAGCGCCGACCCGCCGCGCATGATCGCGCGCGAGGTCTACTCGCTCGCCGAGGCCGAGGAGAAGCTCGCGGCGCGCGTGACGATCCGGCTGCTCGCGAGCGATTCGACGCGCGATCGGCTCGCGGCGCTGAAGGCGGTGCTCGGCAAGCACGGCGGCGACTGCTCGGTGTCGCTCCACGTGACGATCCCCGGCGAGAGCGAGACCGTGATGGCTCTCCCCGAATCGCTCGGCGTGACGCCGACCGACGCGCTCGTGCGCGACGTGAACGCGCTGTTCGGGCGCGACGTCGCGGACATCGCGCTGTGATCGCGCGCACGTGCGCGCTCGCGTTGCTCGCGCTCATCCTGCTCGCGGCGCCGGGGCTCGCACAGAACGCGGTGCGGATCCAGGCCGAGGGCGTCGCGAAGCTGCCGCCGCGCGTGCCCGGCGCGCCCGCGCCGAAGCCGCTGGACGCGGCGGCGTTCCAAGCGCTCCGCCAGAGCGCCGTCGCGGACGGCATCGAGAACGCGGTGCTCGCCCACGCGCGCGAGCTCGCGCGGCTCGATGTCCGGGACGACGAGGACGCGCTGCGGGCCGCGCTCGGGCCGAAGCTCGCCGAGCTGGCGCTCGGCCACGGCGTGCTCGCGGACCTCGGGCCGCGTGAAGCGAAGCCGAAGCAGAGACCCGGCGATCCGCCGCCGCGGCCGCGCAAGGCAGGCGACCCGATCCCGATGGAGCACGCCTGGCGGGTCGAGGCGCTTGTCGACAGCCCGCGCGTGCGGGCCGCGCTCGAAGCGGCCGGCCTCGCGCTCGTCAGCGCCGCTGACAGCGCCGCCCACGCGGAACTCGTGCTCGAAGCGCCGTACGACGCCGCGATGCTCGCGGCGCTCCGCGCGAAGCTCACTGCGCTCGGCGCGCGAAGCGTCGTCCCGAGGCGTTACGAGGCGGCGGGCGTCACGCTATCGGTCCGCGGTTTGCCGGACGATCGCCTCCGGAGGCGCCTCGCCGCCGAGCCGCCGGCGGGCTACACCGCCGATGTGCTCCCGCGCGAGGGCGACTTCGGTCCGACGCGCGTCCGTCTCTCCGCCTCGCCCCGTTCGTAGCGGCGTCGCGAGGCCCGGCGAGCTCTCACTTTCTTCAGTTCCCCTGCTCCGCGGAACGCCAATCTGCTATTGAAATCGCCTCTTTAGAGGCACTTCAGACACGTAGCTCAGTTGGCTAGAGCGCCGCCTTGACATGGCGGAGGTCGGCGGTTCGAGCCCGCCCGTGTCTACCAATTCCTGCCGTCCCCCCTCGTCGAGGAAGCGGCCGCAGCGCGAGAAGCACCGAGCCCACCGGAATGACGCTCTCGATCCAGCACCGTTCATGAGCTCCATCGAAGTCGGCTTGCCCGACGGTCGAACGCTCGCGGTGCCGCTCGGCGCGACCGTGCTCGAGGTGGCGAAGCAGATCGGCCCCGGCCTCGCGAAGGCGGCGCTCGCGGGCCGCATCGACGGCAAGCTCGTCGATCTGCGCACGCCGCTGACGAAGAGCGTCGGTCTCCAGATCGTCACCGACCGCGATCCGCAGGCCGGCGAAGTGATCCGCCACTCCGCGGAGCACGTGATGGCCGACGCGGTGAAGCGTCTCTTCCCCGAAGCGCAGGTCGACGCCGGCCGCTCCGATCACACGGAGAAGTTCCAGTACGACTTCAAGGTCGCGCGGCCGTTCACGCCCGACGATCTGGCGAAGATCGAAGACGAGATGCGCACGATCCTCGCGGAAGGCGCGACGTTCTCACGCGAGGTGCTCTCGCGCGACGCCGCGCGCGAGCTGTTCGCGTCGCTGGGCGAGGAGCTGAAGCTCTCGCGCCTCGACGACATTCCGGAAGGCGAGGAGATCACCGTCTTCCGGCACGGACGCTTCGCGGATCTGTGCCGCGGCCCGCACGTGCAGCACACGAAGCAGATCGGCGCGATCAAGCTGCTCGAGTCATCAGGGAATTATTGGCGCGGCGACGAGCGCAACCCGATGCTGCAGCGCATCTACGGCACCGCGTTCGCGACGCAGAAGCAGCTCGACGAGCACCTCGCGGCGGTGGAGCAGGCCAAGGCGCGCGACCACCGCCGGCTCGGCGTGCAGCTCGAGCTGTTCCACCTCGATCCGCTCTCGCCCGGCTCGCCGTTCTGGCTGCCGCGCGGGATGGCGCTCTACAACGGCCTCGTCTCGTTCGTGCGCTCGCTCTATCCGAAGTACGGCTATCAGGAAGTGATGGCGCCGCAGCTGTTCCGCGCGGAGCTGTTCAAGACCTCCGGCCACTACGACAACTTCCGCGACGACATGTTCTGGTTCGCCGGCGCCGACGAGGGCGAAGAGCTCGGCGTGAAGGCGATGAACTGCCCGGGGCACTGTCATCTGTTCGGGTTGAAGAAGCGCAGCTATCGCGAGCTGCCGCTGCGGCTCGCCGAGTTCTCACGGCTGCACCGCAACGAGCGCAGCGGAACGCTCACTGGGCTCGCGCGCGTGCGCACGTTCGCGCAGGACGACGCGCACATTTACTGCGAGCCCGAGCAGGTCGAGGCCGAGATCCACCGCTTCTTCGAGATGCTGCGCGAGATCTACAACGCGCTCGGCCTCTCGTCGGGGCTCGAGGTCAACCTCGAGACGCGGCCGGAGAAGGGCTTCCTCGGCGACCCGGCGGATTGGGATCGCGCGCAGGTGGCGCTGCGCGAGGGCGTTCAGAACGTCGGCTACGCGTGCGGGATCAAGCCCGGCGACGCGGCGTTCTACGGACCGAAGATCGCGTGCGACGTTCGGGACGCGCTCGGTCGTGCGTGGACGCTCGGCACGCTGCAGATGGACATGGCGATGCCCGGCCGCTTCGGGCTCCGCTACATCGGCCGCGACGGCAAAGAGCATCAGCCCGCGATGCTGCATCGCGCGGTGCTCGGCTCGCTCGAGCGCTTCATCGCGCTCTACATCGAGCACACCGCCGGCGATTTCCCGCTCTGGCTCGCGCCGGATCAAGTCGTCGTGCTGCCGATCGCGGACCGCCATCACGAGTACGCCGCGAAGGTGCACGGCGCGCTCACCGCGGCGGGCCTGCGCGCACGGCTCGACGACCGCGCCGAGAAGCTGAACTACAAGATCCGCGAAGCCGAGCTGATGAAGATCCCGGTGATGGCCGTCGTCGGCGATCAAGAGCAGGCGGCCGGCAGCGTGACGCCGCGCTACCGCGGCAGAGGCGAACGCAGCGCGGCGGCGAGCTCGCTCGACGCGTTCGTCGCCGAGCTGAGCGCGCGCGTCGCGCGCCGAGAATCCTAACAAGAGGTTCCCAAGAAGGAGGGTATTCGCATCGCCGAGAAGGACACGACCCGCGTGAACGAGCGCATCCGCGCTCGCGAGATTCTGGTCATCGGCGCCGAGGGCGAACAGCTCGGCGTGATGGCGCCCGAGGCCGCGCTGCTGAAGGCGCAAGAAGTGGGGCTCGACCTCGTCGAAGTCTCCCCGAACGCCAAGCCGCCCGTCTGCCGGATCATGGATTACGGCAAGTACAAGTACGAGCAGCGCAAGAAGGCGGCGGCGGGAAAGGCGAAGGGCAAAGGGCGCGCCGCGCAGCTGAAGGAAGTGAAGATGCGCCCTGCGACCGACGAGCACGATCTCCAGTTCAAGCTGAAGAACGCGCGCCGCTTCCTGATCGAAGGCGACAAGGTCAAAGTCACCGTGATGTTCAAAGGCCGCGAGATGGCGCACCGCAAGGCGGGCTACGACAAGCTCGATCAAGTGCGCGCGGTGCTCGGCGAGCTCGTGACGGTCGAGAGCCCGCCGCAGATGATGGGCCGCGCGCTCTCGATGACGTTCGTGCCGAACCGCGAGGTGGCCGAGGCGCTGCGTCGCGCAGACGAGCAAGAGGCGGCGCGCATCGCGGCGGCCGAAGCGAAGGAGGCGGCCGCGAACGAGGCGGCCGCGAAGCAACCCCAAGCCTGAACGCGAGCGCCGCGCGGCGCTCGTCCGTGAGAAGCGGAGCCGGAGGGCTCCGAGGAGATTCGATCCGATGCCGAAGATGAAATCCCACAAGGGCGCGCAGAAGCGCATCAAGCGCACCGCGACCGGGAAGCTGATGTATCAGAAGCGCAACAAGCGCCACATCCTCACCAAGAAGTCGAGCAAGCGGAAACGCCAGCTGCGCAACGAGGGCATGCTCGCCCCGGGCGACGCGAAGAAGGTCGACCAGCTGATTCCGTACGCGTGAGCCGCGGCCGAGTCCGCGTCCCTGATGCTTTCAAGGATTCCAAGGAGATCCCATGTCCCGCGTGAAACGCGGCGTCACCAAGCGGCGCCGCCACAAGAAGATTCTCGACCAGGCCGAGGGCTACTGGGGCGCGCGTAGCAAGCTCGTGCGCCGCGCGCGCGAGTCGGTCGAGCGCGCCTGGAAGTACGCCTACCGCGATCGCAAGCAACGCAAGCGCGAGTTCCGCAGCCTGTGGATCGCGCGCATCAACGCCGCCGCGCGCGAGCACGGGCTCTCCTATAACAAGCTCGTGCACGGCCTCGCGAAGGCGGGCGTCGAGCTCGATCGCAAGAACCTCGCGGACCTCGCGGTCGCCGATCCGAAGGCATTCGCGGATCTCGCCAAGGTCGCCGCGGCGAACGCTTAGCGGCAAGCGGCGTCTCGCCGCGCGCAGCGAGGCGGAGTCTTCGGAGCCGAGCGGAGTCGAACGGCAAGCGAAGCGCGCAGCGAGCCGCCGGCGAGCGGAGTCAAACAAGTGGCCTCCGAGTCCCTGACAACGTCTGCACGCCTTCACGCTGGCGGGACGTCGTAATGCCGGATGGCGCCGCCAGCGAGCTCGACGCGATCCTGCGCGAGGCGGAGCCCGTGCTCGCGGGCGCGCGCACGCAGCAGGAGCTGGTCGAGCTGCGCGCGCGTTTCCTCGGCAAGAAGGGCAGCGTGTCGGGCGTGCTGCGCGCGCTGGGCGGGCTGCCGCCCGCGGAGCGCGCCGCGCTCGGCGCCGCCGCGAACCGCGCGAAGGAACAGATCGAGCGCTGGGCGGATGCGCGGCACGCCGCGCTCGGCGCCGCCGCGCGCGACGCCGCGCTCGCGCAAAAGCGCGTCGACGTGACGCTGCCCGGCGCTGCCGCGCCGCGCGGGCACATGCATCCCGTGAGCCGCGTCGAGCGCTCGATGCACGC
>DASTOI010000398.1:0-6814 GCA_035762585.1 Myxococcota bacterium | reverse complement strand
GCGACGTCTCGCGGCGCGGCTCCTCCTGCCCGTACTCCTCGGCGATGATGTCGTTGCAGAGCTCGATGCACTCGTCGCAGATGTAGACGGTGGGGCCGGCGATCAGCTTGCGGACTTCGCGTTGGCTCTTTCCGCAGAAGGAGCAGGACAGGTTCGCGTTGTCGTCCCGCTTCTTCACGTTTTCGCCGCCCCCCGAAGGCCGCGCTGTCCGGCCGGCGCTGCCACCGGTCGCGGCCGGTGCGCAGCCACTTGATCGACGATCCCGTACGCACGGGCTTCGTCTCCACTCATATAGTAGTCGCGCTCGGTATCGCGGGCGATCTGATCCACGGGCTGCCCCGTGTGGCTCGACAGCAGTTCGTTCAGGCGATCTCGCACCTTGAGGATCTCTTTGGCCTGGATGTTGATGTCCGCGGCCTGACCGCGCGCGCCGCCCCAGGGCTGATGGATCATCACCCGCGCGTTCGGGAGCGCGCTGCGCTTGCCCTTCGCGCCGGCCGCGACGAGCCAGGCCGCCATCGACGCGGCGAGCCCGACGCAGAATGTCGTCACGTCGGGCCGCACGTACTGCATCGTGTCGTAGATCGCGAGGCCGGCCGTGATCGAGCCGCCCGGCGAATTCACGTAGAGGTGAATGTCGGCGTCGGGATCCTCGGCCTCGAGGAACAACATCTGCGCGATGATCAGATTCGCGTACTCGTCGTGCAGCTGACCGGACAAGAAGATGATGCGATCGCGCAGCAGCCGCGAATAGATGTCGTAGATGCGCTCGCCGCGGTGATCCTGCTCGATGACGTTGGGGATCAGAGGCATCGCTGCTCTCGGGCTCCGGTCGGTGACGCGCCGCGGACACCAGACGGCGAGTTGTTAATGACGGCCTGCGGGCCCAGCGCGACACCCCCGAGCGAGCTCACCTCTCGCTAAACGCGAGACGGCTCGGCGACCTTAGCCAGGTCGAGCACTCGGTCAAGCGCCGAATCGATGCGCAGGCGCGCGCGCAGGCTCTCGAGCGAGCCGCGCTCGTCGTATTGCTTGCGCAGACGGTCGGGCGCGAGGCCTTGGTCGCGCGCGAGCTGCGCGATGCGCTCGTCGAGTTGCGCATCGCTGATCGCGATTTGCTCCGCGTCGGCGATCGCCTCGAGCAAGAGGCTCTCGCGCACCTCGCGCTCGGCGTCGGGGCGCCATTCCTCCTGCCATTGCTCCATGCGCTGGTGCAGCTCCTCGTGCGGCATGAACTGCCCGAGTTGTTGATGCGCCATCTCCAGCCGCTGCGAGAGGCGACGGCTCACGAGGCCGGGCGGCACGTCGAAGCGCGCGCGCGCGATGAGCGCGTCCATCACGCTGCGGCGCAGCTCCTCGCGCGCGTTCCGCTCGCGGCGCGCCGCCAGGTCGGCGCGCAGGCGCGCACGCAACGCGTCCACGCCCTCGACACCCGCGTCACCGAGCGACTTCGCGAACTCGTCGTTCAGCGGCGGCGGCTCGCGTTTCTGGACTGCTTTCACGGCGACCGCGAACACCGCGTCCTTGCCGCGCAATTCCTCTGCGCCGTAGTCGGCCGGAAACGTGACGCGCAGCTCGCGCGCATCTCCGGCGCGCGCGCCCTTCAGCTGCTCCTCGAATCCGGGGATGTAACCGCCTGAGCCGATCTCGATCAGCGAGCCCTCGGCGCTGCCGCCTTCGAACGGCTTGCCGTCGATCGTCCCCTGATAATCGATCGTGAGCGTGTGGCCGGTATCCGCGGGCTCGGTCGCGTCGACGAGCGGCGCGCGGCGCTGTCGCAGCGCTTCGAGCTCTCGCTCGACCTCCTCGTCTTGCACCGCGACGCTCGGCTTCGTCCCGGGGAGCCCGCGCCACTCGGGCAGCTCGATCTTCGGCAGAACCTCGATCGTGGCGGTGTACTTGAACGCGCGATCGGCGGCGGGCGCCTCTGCCTCGATCTGCGGCTCGGCGACCGGCGCGACGCCGGCTTGCTGCACTGCCTCCGGCAGCGTCTCGTTCACGAGCGCGCGCTCGATCTCCTCGCGCAGCGAAGCACCGTACAGACTCTCGAGCACGCTGCGCGGCGCCTTGCCCGGGCGGAAGCCCTTCACCGTCACGCTGCGGCCGAGATCGCGATAGGCCCGCTCGAACGCTTTGCGCACGCGCTCCGGCTCGACCTCCACCGTGAGAGTGCGCAGCACCGGGCTCGTCTCCACCGCCGACACGGAAACGCTCATGGGCTCCTCGAGATGAAAGGAATGCAGAGGAAGCTGGTGCCGGGGACAGGACTCGAACCTGCACGTCCTACGGACAGAGGCTTCTAAGACCTCTGCGTCTGCCAGTTCCGCCACCCCGGCAAAGGGCCGCATGCTAGGAGCCCGGCCGGCGCTCGAACAGTGGCGCGCGGCACGGTCCATCCCGTCGTCCCGCGGGAGCCAGGCGCGCCGTCCCATATCTATAGGAGCGCCCGCTCTGGCATAGACTCGCGCGCCAATGAAGATCGGGCTGCTTCAGTTCTTCTCGTGGCCGAACCGGCGGGTGCCGCTGCCGGCGATTTACGAGCGCGCGCTCGCGCGCGTCGAGGTAATGGAGCGCAGCGGCTACGACGCGATCTGGCTCGCCGAGCACCACTTCACCAGCTACAGCGTTTGCCCCTCGGTGCACGTGATGGCGACGCACATCGCGGCGCGCACGCGGAGGCTCCGGATCGGCACGGCGGTGACGCTCGCGGCGTTCTACCACCCGCTCCGCATCGCGGAGGAAGTCGCGCTGCTCGACGTGCTCTCGGGCGGCCGCGTGAACTGGGGCGCCGGCCGCGGCTTCGACGCGAACGAGTTCGCGAGCTTCGGCGTCGCGCCGGAGGAGAGCGCGGAGCGCTTTCGCGAAGCGGTCGAGGTGGTGCTCGCCGCGTGGCAAAGCGAGCGGCTCGACTTCTCAGGGAAGTTCCACCGCTTCGCGAACGTCGAGGTGCTGCCGAAGCCGCTGCAGCAGCCGCATCCGCCGACTTGGGTCGCCGCGACGTCGGACTCCGCGATCGCGTGGGCCGCGCAGCGCGGGCACTCGATCTTGATGGATCCGCACTCGACGCACGCGGAGATCGCGCGCAAGCGCGAGAGCTACCGCGCGCAGCTCGAGCAGCACGGACACTCGTTCGCGGGCCGCACGCTGCCGATGGCGCGGCTGATCGCGATCGCGCCGACGGATGCGCAGGCGGAGCAGGTCGCACGCCGCGGCGCGAGCTGGACGACGGCGTCCTACGTGAAGGCGAAGTCGCTGAGCACCTTCCGCGGAGACGGCGCCGAGCTCGACCCCGCCGAGCACTACCTGAAGGACGTGATCCTGCACGGCAGCCCGGCGAAGATCGTCGATCACATCCAGCGCCTACAGAGCGAGATGTACCTCGACTACCTGATGCTCGCGCCGCTCAGCGAAAAAACCTTCGAACTCTTCACCAACGAGGTGCTGCCGAAGCTGGCGTAGTGCTCGAAGCCTCGGCGCGCCGCCACTGACCCGGGGCGCGCTCGATGACGCGCCGGCTCGTTCGCCGTGCGAGCTCCGCAAGCGAAGCGCGCAGCGAAGGCGCCGTCTTCGGCGCCTGAGCGAAGTCAACCGGGGATGGCCGATTCGGCCGAAGCCGCAGTGAGCCGAAGGCTCACGGAGGCGTAGGCCGAATCGGCGCGAAGCCGATCAGCGCGTCGAGCTGCGCGCCGCTGCCGAGGCCATGGTTCGGCAGCGTCGTCGCGAAGCGGCCGACGTCGTCGTGCAGCGCCATGAAGTTCAGCACGATCGCTTCCGCGAGCAGGTTCACGTTGTTACTGACGCGCGACGCGTTGGTCTCGACGTCGCCGCTCGCGCGGTAGTAGCCGATCTGCCGGCCCGGATTCGTCAGCGGCGGGCGGCCGGCGGGGTCGTAGACCAGCATGAACACTGCCGCGGTGCTCTGGTTGTCACCGCGCCAGTTGCCCTTGCCGCGTCCGGCGGTCGAGTTGTCGAGCGTATTGTCGCTGTCGAGCGCGCCGTCGCTGAACACGTAGATCACCAGCTGCTGGCCGCGGCGCGCCGCGTACTCGAGCGCGGCGCCGATCTGCTCACCGGCCTCGAAGTCGCGGACCTCGCCCGTCGCGCGCGAGCCGTCGTGGTAGTCGTAGCCGCCGCCCTCGACGGTGCCGGCGCCGGCGAACCCGTTCACCACCATCTTCATCGCCGACGCGACCTTGCGCAGCTTGCTCGAGCCGTTGATCTCCGCCGCCGAGATGATCGACAGCAGATCCGGATCCTGCAGCGGATCGAGCAGCGCCGGATTGCCGAACGTGCTGACCAGGAAGCTGCTCTCCACGTAACCGCAACGCACGAGCTGCTCGACGATCAGGTCCTCGCTCATGTGCTGCAGCTTGGCTTCGCTGATCATCTCGACCGCGGTCATCACGCTCGCGGCGTCTTGTGGCGAGAGCAGCTGCACGAGCCGGCCGGTGTCGACCAGGCCGGTCACATCGGCCGGGCTGTCGACCTTCACCGGCCGCTCGGCCGGGTCGATCATGCTCATCGGCGCGACCGAGTTTCCGCCCGATTCCGACGGCTCGCTGCCGATCAACGTGACGAGCGCGCCGTCGGCGCCCGCCTTGTTGATGCCGTACATCGGGTTGTGCGGGTTGTTACTGGTGTCGTTCTCGGAGCGTGCGCAGAAAATCACGCCGTTGGTGTTCGCACGCGTCGCCGCGGTCGTGCGCGCGACCATGCCCGCGAACATCGCGCTGTCGTGATGGAAGAAGAGGCCGAATGCATCCGGCGCCACGCCCGGCGTCCGCACGTTGGCCGGCAGCGGGAGCGACGGCGCCTGCGTGGTCGGAATCCCGAGCTTCGTGTACCCGTCGGGCGGCAGGAAATCGAGCTGGCCGCCCTGCCTGCCCACCATCACGTTCGAGCCGGCGATGTTCGCGCCGCCGGCGAGATCGAAGCACAGGAACGGGATGCGGTTCGCGGTGGCGCCGACGCCGCACAGCGCCGCCTGCGCATTCGCGCGCGACGCCTTCAGCATCGACGCCATCGTCGGCACCATCACCATCGCGGCGCCGGTCATGAACCCCTGCGCGAGGAACTCGCGGCGGGTCTTCGGCCGCTTGTGATCCGGATGGAACAGGGCGCGCTCGCCCGCGAGTCCGGCACGGAACCTTCGTGAGTAGCCCATCTTCCTGCTCCTCGGATCCCTAGTGGACCGACGCCGCGGCGCTCGCGATGCCCGCCGTGCACATCGCCTTCACCACGGTGCGCGTGCGCGTCGCGTTGCAAGGCGTGGCCTGACAGCTCGCGGTGAGGTCGGTGATCAGCTGGTCGAGCACCGGCTGCGTCTCCGCCATCGACGGCTGGTCGGCGAGGTTCGCGCCGATCGCGCGATCGGTGATCGCCTGTGAGATCGCGTCGCGATCCGCCTGGGAAGCAAACGCCGTCAGCGGCTCCACGTTGAAGTCGAAGGTCGGCCCGAAGAACGCCGTCCGCAGGCTGGTGTCTTCCACCAGCGCCTCGCAGTACTCGAGCGAGAGCTTCGTGATCGCCACTTGTTGGGCCGACGCGAAGGTGCGCAGGTCGTAAGTGGGCGGCATCTGCTGCGTCAGCGAGAGGTAGGTCGACTGGATCGCCGGCGTGAGCGGGTCGACGCCCGTCACCGCGGCCATCGCGGCGTTGATGCGCGCGAAGTCGCGCAGGCCGAGGCCCGGCAGCGCGGCGCCGAACTGGCGCGGCGGCAGCGGCGGCACCGGCGGCGGCGCCTCCGGGTCCTGATAACCCGCGAGGTACTCGAAGTCGATCGTGAACACGTCGCTCGCCGGCCCCTGATCCTTCGGGATGATCGAGCACAGCGGCGAGAGCGGCTCACGGCTCTGACTGACGACTCGATTCACGTTCGTGAACGCCTGCCCCGTCACCGAGGGCTGGCCGTTCACCATGATGCGAATGCCGCCGACCGTGTTATTGAAGCTGTTCGAAACCAACGCCGGCTGGCAGAACAGGTACGAGTAGTTGTCGAGCTCCATCACCAGGAACTCGAGATACGCGCCCGGACCCGCCCACTGACTGACGTCGAAGCGCAGCAGCAGGCGCCGGCCGACGCCGGCGTCGTAATTCTGCTGAATCTGCGTCTGCGGCAGCACGCGGTCGTAGATCGCGAGCAGCCGGATCTGGCCTTCCCACTGGCGGTCGCCGCCGATCGAGTTGCCGAGCGCGAGGTTGAAGCCCGGATCCCAGTTCCAGAGCGCTTCCGCCGGCGTCTCGTCGTAGTCCTCGGGGACGAGCGCCGTGTCCCGCGCATCGACGTAGAAGCGGCGGCCGCGGTAGCGGTCGTAGGTGACGACGACGTGCTGTAGGCGCGCCTGGAGATTCTGGTAGTCGGAGTTGGTCTCGTGCGTGCTTACGCTGCCCGGCGCGACCGAGCGCTGCCGCATCTGGTAGCTGTAGAGGCGCTGGCGCAGCTGCGCGTTGGCGTTGTAGCTGACGATGTGCGCGGGATCGTTGCCGCCCTGCGTCGTGTTCGCCGGCGTGACCCACGCTTCGATCGAATACTGCTGCGTGCCGGTCTGCGCGTCCGCGATGCGGTCGTAGAGCTTGCGGCTCGTGAGCGCGGGCGCGTTCGCGAGCCCGGTCTCGAACGCCAGGCCGTAGCTCGAGAGCCAGGTCGCGCCGTTCAGTGTGAGATCGATCGCCGGCGCGACGCCGCTCGTGTCGGCCGCAGTCCCGCCCGAGCCTTCCATGAAGTCCCAGAACGCGATCGCGCCGGTCTGGTCGCGATCCTGGCCCTGATCCTCGAAGCCGTCGGCGAGCGTCAGGTTCTGGCTGACGAGGCCGC
>DASTOI010000397.1:0-2487 GCA_035762585.1 Myxococcota bacterium | reverse complement strand
CGCGCTCGTCGGCCACTCGATGGGCGGCAACATCGCGACGCTGTTCGCTGCGCAGAACCCCGAACGAGTGGACGCGCTCGCGCTCGTCGATACCGGCCCCGCGCTCGGCGCCGACGCATGGCGCCGCGCGTCGGGCGACGTGAGCGAGCAGGCGCGCGCCTATGCCGACGTCGCGGAGTACCGCAAGCTGTTAGGGCTCGCGTACCCGCTCGGCGCGCCCGCCGCGCTCGATCGCCTGGCGCGCACGAGCCTCGTCCAGCGCCGCGACGGCCGCTTCGAGCCGAAGCTCGACCCGGTGCTGCTCGAGCTGCTCGGCACCGACGACCAGCTGCGCGAAACCGAAGCGCTGCTCTGGGACGCGCTCGCGAAGCTGCGTTGCCCGGTCCTGCTCGCGCGCGGCGAACGCAGCGCGATGCTGCCCGAGGCCGTCGCGAACGAGATGACCCGCGTGATCGCGAACGCGCGCCTCGTGCAGATCCCAAACGCGGGCCACGCGGTGATGTTCGACAACGGGGCGGCGCTGGCGCGCGAGATCGCGGAGCTTTTGGCGCCCGCCCACGCTTAGCCGGCAAGCCCCCGTCGCCAGAGCACGTCACCGCCCGCTCGAAGCCCCAATCAGAGTCCGGCGCCCCAGCGCACCTGCCAGGTGATGCCCACGGCGTCCCAGCTCCCGCCAACGCGCGTGGAGACCGCAGTGCTCCCGTAGAGCTTCAGGGACATTCGGGAGCTGAGTGGCGCCGAGAAGGTGAGTCCGACACGCGAGCTGGACTGCCGATCGTCGTTCGGGACTCCGTCCAGCTCGGTGCGTCCTCCGAGGTAGTAGGTCCCGTCGAGTGCCACCCACAACGAGCGCCGAAAGCTGTAGACGAGATGGGATTGGAGCGCGTAGAGGGGGTCCTGCTCGCGTGTGGCTCCGACGAAATCCTCGTTGTCCTCGAAAATCGTCACGCCGGCCGACAGCTCGAGCGAGATCGGTCCCCAAGATTTCGATGCGCCGAGCTCCGGCTTCACCGTCCAGCGGTTCGTCCCCAGGTTGACGACGCGCTCGTCGTTGTACTGCCCGAGCGGGGCTGTGACCAGCAGACTCACTCCCACCACTAGGTCGTCTGGACGGCGCGCCCACTCCTCCACCGAAAGCGCCGGCGCTCCGTAGAAGTTGTAGGTGAACCGGAACCGGGGGTCGTTCAAGCCGGCGACCTCCCGCGCCACGGGCTGGCCGAGCGCAGTGGCCGTACCGGAGAGCCAGGAGTAGGGCGCGATCAGGTCGATCTTTGCGAGTCGGCCCAACAAGCCGAATGATCGCGAGTAGGCGAGTAACGTCGTGTGCTGCTCGAGCTCCACATCCTCGATCGGGAGTGACGGGTCAGCGGAGAACCCGCCGTCGGTGAACGCGTAGCCAGCGATCAGGATGTTCATGCCCACGGGCACGTTCGTGTAGGCGCGTGGCTCCAACTCCTGGGTCGTCGCGGCGTCGCACAGCAGCAGCGCGCAAAGAGCAAGCGAGGAGCGCGTCGCGGCCATCCACCTACGCGAGCCCCAGCGGCACGGCCGCCTCGCGGCCCGCGCGTAGCGCTCTACGACGGCTACCACGCAAAGCACGGTACGGAGAAAGATTCGGCGCCGAAAGTGGCGCAGTGCAGCTCGTCGCACGCTGCCGTCAGCCCGCCTCGGTTTGCACCGCCTCCGGCATCGCGCGCTGGAAAGCCTCGAGCGCGAGGCATTCGTCGCGCACGCGCACGAGCGTCGGCATGCCTGACAAGTCGCAGCCCCAGCGCACCGCGTTGTAGAGCTGCGGCACGAGGCACAGGTCCGCGAAGGTCGGGGCGTCGCCGTGGCAGAAGCGTCCGGTCGCCGGCTCGCTCGCGAGTCGCTGCTCGACGGCGCCGAGGCCCAGCTCGATGAAGTGGCGATTCCACGCGGCCTTCGCTTCGTCGTTCGCGCCGAAGCGCTCGCCGAGATGGGCGACCACGCGCGTGTTCTGCAGCGGATGCGTCTCGCACGCGATCGCCAGCGCGAGCGAACGCACGCGCGCGCGGCCCGCGGCGTCGCGCGGCAACAATGGCGGCTCGGGGTGCACCTCCTCCAAGTACTCGAGGATCGCGAGCGATTGCGGAATCACGAGCTCGCCGTCGACGAGCGTCGGAACGATTGCCTGCGGATTCAGCTTGCGATAGGCCGGCGCGTACTGCTGCCCGCCGTCCCGTAACAAATGCACTGGAGCCCGCTTGAACGGCAGCCGCTTCCACTCGAGCGCGATCCGCACCCGATAGCTCGCCGACGAACGCCAGTAGTCATGCAGCTCGAGCATCGCCGCAACTTAACGCGAACGATTCCGAACGAAGCCAGAGCGCCTCGATGGCGCTCTGGCTTCGCCTTCTTCCTCTTTCCTCTGGTTGCGGCAGCATGAAGCAACGCGCGGGCCGGAGCGGCGGCGGGCCGGCGCAGCGGGGGTCGCGGAGCGAGCGCCCAGGCGCGGTCGCGCTCACG
>DASTOI010000396.1:0-3647 GCA_035762585.1 Myxococcota bacterium | reverse complement strand
GCCTTCGCGAGCGCGTCCGTCAGCGCGCCGATCAGCTTGGCGAACGCCTCCGCGCGAGCGGCGAGCGCGCTGTCCTGCGGCGGCTTCGCGGCGGGGTCCGGAAGGCGCATCAGCTTCACCGCCCCCACCAGTCGCAGCAGCTGAACGCTGCGCGCCGCGCTCTCGCGATCGATGCCCAGCTGGCCCACCACCGCTGCAAATGCACTTCCAGCGCCGATCGCGCCGTAAAGCGCTCGCTCGTTCCCCGCCAGCGAGGCCGGCTTCGCCGCACCCGTCTGGGAAAGCTGGACGCGCGGATCGTCGAGCACGGTCAGAAAGCGCCGCAGCTCGACGCTGCGCTGCTGGCCCTCGGAGATCAGCCGCGCGGTCTCGAGCGAGAGGCGCACCACGTTGTCGGGGCGGATGTCGCCCTCCCAGAACCACAGACGCCCGCTCGGCACGGCGAACAGAGAGCGCACGATCTCCTCGACCTGGCTGCGCACGCCGTTCCACAGCTCGCGCGGGGTCAGCATTCCGCGATCGACGAGCACGCGCCCGAAGCGATCGCCCGGTTGGAAGGCGGCCTCCGCTTCGCGCAGCTCGGCCAGCGTGATCGCGCCCGAGCGCAGCAAGCACTCGCCGAGCCGGTCGACCGATTGATTCGAGCTCGCGAACACGACCTCGCCGTCGTCGATGTAGATCTGCTTCTCGAGCTGGCGATGGCGATAGAGCACGAGGCCCGAGCGCTTCGCTTCGTGAATCGCGGAGAGCACCGCCGCCGCCGGCAGAACCGTCAAATCGACCTCGAGCGACGGCCGCGCGACGAGCGGCAGCGTCGCATCGACATCGCGCGGTGACTCCGCCGCCATTGCGCCCTCCTCCTGCGGCTGCTCTTCGTCGCGAGCGCGCAGACGCTTGAGCCTCCGCGCAGTTCAAGCCGCGCTTGCGTGTTCCCGATCCCTGGTCGCGGAGGACGCCGCAATGGGCGAACGAGAGAGCCGCAATCGCCGCTTCGAGCGCGTCGATCTGCGCGCGCGGGTTCAGGTCACGAGCCTCGAGCCCGCGCGCGACCCGGAGAGCGGCGTCCCGACGCTTTGGGACACGCACGAGCTGTGCGAGACGCTCTCCGTCGGAGGCGCGTTCATTCGCACAGCGGATCCGCCCGCGAAGGGACAGCGCTTGCTGCTGCAGATCTATCTCCCGGGCGGGGAGTCGGTCGAGACGCTGGGACGCGTCGCGTGGACGCGCGTCCCGCTGCGCGGCGCTCGCGGGGCGGGCGTCGGCGTCGAGTTCGTCGCGCCGAGCGGCGCCGCGACGGGCGCGCTCGAGCGCTTCCTCACGCATGCGCGAAGCGACCCGCCGGAGAGCTGACCGGGAGCCATCGCGTTCGAAACGGCTCTCCCGCGCGCACACTCGGCGATATGCTGCGGCGCCCATGACGTCCCGACCCGGCAGCTACCGACTCCTCTCGCGCTCCCGGCGCGCGGTCGAGGACCAGCTCGCGCCCGAGCTCGCCGGCGTGCGCCGCGTCGAGCGGTTGCTCGCCTCGCTGCTCGACGAGCTCCGCGGCGAGCACACGGTCGCGCGCGCTCGCTGCATCTTTCGCGAGCCGCGCGAGATCTACCGGCTCGAGATCCAGAATCCGGAGCGCGGCTACTCGCGCACCACGCTGCTCGACGGCGACGTGCTCGAGGAGCTGCTCGAGCATCCCGGCGTGCGGGGCCGGCTCAGCCTCGGCGGCTGAGTCGTGCTCACTGCGCGCGCCCTGCGCGGCGCCTGCAGTAGGGTAATTAGGGCGCGAGGAGCCCGGGTGGCGAAACGGCAGACGCGGGCGACTTAAAATCGCCTGGCCGAAAGGTCATGCAGGTTCGAGTCCTGCCCCGGGCACCAGTTCTTCTGGGCTCCGCTCGCTTCGCTCGCTGCGCGCGGCCTGCGCCAGCGAATCGCTGGCGCTGGGCCGCTTGCGGCTTCTCGAGCTGCGATCGGGCGTTGCATCGAGGCCCGGCTCGAGCGCGGCATCGAGGCTGAGATCGAGTGCGACGCGAAAGATCAATGGCGTCCGCGGGTCAGGCGCCGAGCGCCTCGGCGAAGCGCGCGACTTCGTGCAGCAGGTCTTCCTGCGTGAGCCCGTACGGCGGGCGCTGCGTTGCGTGCGCGACGTCGGCGAGATTCGCGAGCAAGAACGTGCGCGCCTCGAGCGCCGTCGGATCGACCTCGGCGGCGAGGAGCACGCTGCGCGCTTCGCGGCGGCGGCGCGCGCGCTGCTCCGCAGCCGGCGGGCCGCCGCTCGGCTTCGCCCAGTTCAGCGTGAGCGTCACCGTGCCCGGCCGCGGCGGCGGACCATTCAGGAAGCGCTCGACGGCGACGGCGAACTCCGCGCGCAAGGCGTCGCTGGTGAACACCTGCGGCGCCTCGACTGCGCACACGAACGACGAGCCGGTCGCGAGCCGCGCGAGCGCGAACATCCGCGCATCGAGGCTGCGCGACGAGCGCGGCAGCGCCTGCGCGCCGATCCGCTGCAGCGTGTCCGAGAGCACCGGCGACTGCGCTGCGACCAAGTGCTCGACGATGCCGCTGGCGCCCAGCTCGGCGGCGTGCGCATCGAGCGTGCGGTGCAGGTGCGCGCGCGACGTGCGCCGCGCGACGAGCATGCGGAAGGCTTCGGTTGCGAGCTCGACCGCGCCGCGGCGCGCCTCTTGGTCGAGCAGCTGCGCGAGCGCCTCGGCCTCGGAGCGCAGCTCGCGATCGATCAGCGCGCCGATGATCGCCTGCTTGTCGCTGAAGTACTGGTAGAGCGAGCCGACGCTGAAGCCGGCGACGCGCGCGACGCGATTGGTCGACGCCGCCTCGTAGCCGTCCGCGCGTAAGATGCGATCGGCCGCTTCCAAAATGGACGTCACCGTGACCCGGGACCGCCCCTGGCTGGGCCGCTTTCGCATCCGGTTTTCCATTACCGCTTCCAGTGCCGCTCCTTCGTCGCCTCGCCCCGCGCTCCGTCGAAACCTGAGTGACTCGTGAACGAATTACGGTTCCACCGGATGAGTGGCCGGTCAGGGGCCGTCCGTGTCAATTCGCGCGGAGCGAGCGGGCCGCGGCACGCGGGCGCCGGTGATAGCGTGCGCGCAATCGAGGGAACTGTGCCCGCGAGCACACGCAAAGCACGCGCAGGAGCCCTGCTTCTGCACATGTTTCTGGCGGCCTGGGCGCTCGACAGCACGGCGTCGGCCGCGTTCGGCAGCGCACTCCACGGGGGGCTGCAGCTCGCAGCCGAAGGGCGCTGCGCCGAGGCGTCCGTTCTGCTCGCGCCGCTCCCGGAGCCGAGCGCGCGCCGCGCGCTCGGGCTGTGCCACCTCCAGCTCGGCGACTACTCAGGTGCGGTCGCCGTGCTGGCGAAGCTCGCGCCGAACGACCCGACGCTCGACGTCGACCTCGGCGTCGCGCGCTTTCACGCGGGCGACCTCGCGGGGGCCGAGCAAGCGCTCGCGCGCGCCTCGCAGCGCGGCGATGAGCGCCCGGAGGTTCCGCTCTACCTCGGGCTGATCGCGCTCCAGCGCGCGCAGCCGGCCGTCGCCGCTGCGAGCTTCGATCGCGCGCGGCGCAGCGCGCCGCAGAGCGTCGAGCCGGCCGCGTCTTATTACGCGGGCATCGCGCACGCCGAGGCCGGCGAG
>DASTOI010000395.1:0-4212 GCA_035762585.1 Myxococcota bacterium | reverse complement strand
CGCAGGTCGGGCAATCGCGCTTCACGAATGCGACGAGGCCGGAAGGCAGCGCAGGCCGCACGGGTCGTTCGTCCACAGTCACCTCCCAGTTCGGATCGGACAGCGACGGAAACGCAGCGAGCGCGCATGATGGCATACTGGCCTCGCGTGCCCGCCTTGCACGTCATCCTCAGGAGGTCTTGATGAGCGCGAAATTTCGGATCTTCGGCTCGGAGATGTCTCCGTACTCGGTCAAGGTGCGGTCGTACTTCCGGTACAAGGGCATCGCGCACGAGTGGATCGTGCGCGGCCCGGCCAATCAAGCGGAGTACGCGAAGCACGCGAAGCTGCCGTTGATCCCGCTCGTGGTGACGCCGGACGAGAAGGGGCTGCAGGATTCGACGCCGATCCTCGAGGCGCTCGAGGAGAAGTTTCCGCAGCCCGCGATCCATCCGAGCGAGCCCGTGCTCGCGTTCCTCTCGGCGCTGCTGGAGGAGTGGGGCGACGAGTGGGGCAACAAGTGGATGTTCCACCTGCGCTGGGCGCGGCCGGCGGATCAAGACTCGGCGGCCGAGCGCATCGCGCGCGACATGACCGGCGGCGCTTCGGGCGATGCGCTCGCGAAGGCCGCTTCGGCGGTGAAGGAGCGCATGGTCCCGCGCGTTTGGTTCGTCGGCTCGAACGCGCAGACGGCGCCGCAGATCGAGCAGTCTTATCAGGAGACGCTCGCGCTGCTCGACGCGCATCTCGCGTCGCGGCCGTACTTGTTGGGGATGCGGCCGGGCTTCGCGGACTTCGGCGTGTGGGCGCAGCTCTACGAATGCTGGACCGATCCGACGCCCGGGGCGTGGATGCGCGAGCGCGCGCCGCGCGTCGCCGCATACGTGAAGCGCATGCTCGATCCGAAGGCGCACGGCTCGTTCGAGAGCTGGGCCGCGCTCGAGCCGACGCTCGCGCCGATCCTCTCGCAGCAGGTCGCGGCGCTGTTCCTGCCGTGGAGCGACGCGAATGCGCGCGCGATCGCAGAGAACGCGGAAGAGCTCGCGGTCGAGCTCGCGTCGGGGAAGTGGACGCAGAAGCCGCAGAAGTACCACGCGCGCTCGCTCGCTGCGCTGCGCACCCGCTATGCGGCAGCGCGCTCGCCCGCGCTCGACGAGCTGCTCGCGAAGCTCGGCTGCGCGAAGTGGCTGGTCGCGTGACGCGCCGCGACCGCCGCCGGTGCGGCCGCGCGGCGCTTCGTACTACCGTCTGCGAATCAAAAACCCGAGACGCGTGAGGAGCCCGCGATGCACTTCGAGTACAGCGACAAGACTCAGTATCTGATGAAGCAGCTGCAGAGCTTCATGGACGAGCACGTCTACCCGAACGAGAAGAAGTTCTACGAGCAGCACGAAGCGCAGAAGGACCGCTGGCAAACGCCCGTGCTGATGGAAGAGCTGAAGGAGAAGGCCAAGAAGGCGGGGCTCTGGAATCTGTTCCTGCCGGAGAGCACGCACGGCGCGGGGCTGACGAATCTCGAGTACGCGCCGCTGTGCGAGATCATGGGCCGCGTAGGGTTCGCGCCCGAGGTGTTCAACTGCGCGGCGCCGGACACCGGAAACATGGAGGTGTTCGAGCGCTACGCGAGCCCCGAGCTGAAGAAGCGCTGGCTCGAGCCGCTGCTCGACGGGAAGATCCGCTCCGCCTACGCGATGACGGAGCCCGCGGTCGCCTCGTCCGACGCGACGAACATCGCGACCGAGATCCGCCGCGACGGCAACGAGTACGTGATCAACGGCACGAAGTGGTGGACGAGCGGGATTCTCGATCCGCGCTGTGAAGTGCTGATCGTGATGGGCAAGAACGATCCGCACGGCCCGCTGCACGCGCAGCAGTCGATGATCGTCGTGCCGCGCGCGACGAAGGGCATCACGATCAAGCGCTACTTGCCGGTGTTCGGCTTCGACGATGCGCCGCACGGCCACGGCGAGGTGATCTTCGACAACGTGCGCGTGCCGGCCGATCACATCCTGCTCGGCGAGGGGCGCGGCTTCGAGATCGCGCAGGGCCGGCTCGGGCCCGGCCGCATCCATCACTGCATGCGCGTGATCGGCGTCGCCGAACGCGCGCTCGAGAAGATGTGCCAGCGCCTGATGAGTCGCACCGCGTTCGGCAAGAAGCTCTTCGAGCACTCGGTATGGGAGGAGCGCATCGCCGATGCGCGCATCGAGATCGAGTGCTCGCGGCTGCTCACGCTGAAGGCCGCCTACATGATGGACACGGTCGGCAACAAGGTGGCGCGCGCGGAGATCGCGATGATCAAAGTGAAGGCGCCGATCATGGCGCTGAAGATCATCGACGACGCGATCCAGGCGCACGGCGGGGCAGGTGTTACGGAGGACTTCGGGCTGGCGAAGACGTACGCGTCGATGAGAACGCTGCGCCTAGCCGATGGGCCCGACGAGGTGCACCGACGCACGATTGCGAAGCTCGAGCTGAAGAAGCAGGCGGAGAAGGCGGGGATGAAGCTTCGGTAGAGGCGCGCGGCGCGGCGTCGCGCCTTCGTTCGGGGCGCCGCCGCGCGGTGCGGCGGGGGCTCGGCTCCACTCAGCCGCGTGACCGCGTTGGACCGAGGCGTGCGGCGTTCGAGGATTCTGGCGCGCTGCACCTTTAGTTTGAGCGCGGTCACGCCTGGGCGTTCGCTCCGCGACCCCCGCCTCCCCGCGCGGCTCCTTGCCGTGCGCTTCAGCGCATGATCCATGGAGATGGGGAGGTGACGCGACCGCGCCATCGAGGCGCGGTCGCGTCACTCTTCCGTGTTGCCCGTGCCGCGATCTCGTCCCTTCGTGTCGACGAAGCGCGCGTACGGAGAGCCTGAGAAATCTGTTTCGAGGTGGAAGCCGTTCCACGCGGTGAGGCCGGCGTGGTTTCCGGGTTCGATGAGGCGGAATTTGTGGAATTGGGCGCCGCCGTCGACTTTGATCGTTTCGCCGGTGATGAAGGATGCGGCGGGGGAGAGGAGGAAGACGATTGCGGCGGAGACTTCGCTCTCGGTGCCGAGGCGCGCGGCAGGCTGCTTGACGGCTTCGTCCGCGAGCTGTTGCTGCACCTCGCTCGTGTAGGTGAGCAGGCCGTTCGAGAGGATCGAGCCGGGCGCGATGCAGTTGACGCGCACGTCCGAGCGCGCCCACTCGAGCGCCATCGTGAACGTCATGTTCTCGATGCCGGCGCGCGCCGCGGACATGTGGCCCATGCCCGGATAGCCGGTCCAGATGTCGGCGAGCATGTTCACGATCGCGCCGCCGTGATTCTGCATCCACGCGCGGTATGCCGCGCGCGAGACCAAATACGTTCCGTTCAGGTTGAGATCGATGACGGTGCGCCAGCCGTTCGGCGACATCTCGGCGAGCGGCGCCACGAACTGGCCGCCCGCGTTGTTGACGAGCCCGTCGAGCCGGCCGTGGCGCTCGAGCAGCGCCGAGATCATCGCGTCGACCTGCTTCTCGTCGCGAATGTTCACCGTGAGCGCGCTGCACTTTCCGCCGGCGTCCGCGATCTCCGCAGCGGTGCGCTCGAGCAGCTCTTGGCGGCGCGCGGCGATCACGACCTGCGCGCCGAGCGCCGCGAGCTCGTGTGCCGTGCAGCGCCCGAGCCCGGTGCCGCCGCCCGTGACGAGCACGACCTTGCCGTCGAACAGCCCCGGCCGAAACACCGAGTCGAAGCGCTTCGGCACCGCTCGCTCTCGCGGGGCTAGCAAGCGAAGCGCGCAGCGAGGCCACGCGAGCCTTCGGCTCGCGTGAGCCGAGCGGAGTCGAACAGTGGCCTCCATGCGCGCTGGACTCTCGGTGTGCGGTGATCGCGCATCCTGAGGCGGTCTCCTAGACCGCTTTCCAGATCAGCGCGATCGCCGCGACGATCGTGACGAGGCCGGTGAGCAGCGCGCCGGCGATGCGCAGCGGCACGTTCACGACGTCCTTCTTCAAGCCGAACGGGTGCGCGATGCGCGCCACCACGAGCGTCGCGCCGAGGCCGTGCAGCAGCGTCGTCCCGCCGCCGTTCAGCTCGAGCAGCGCCATCAGCAGCAGCGCGAACGGGACCGTCTCCGTCCAGTTGCCGTGCCGGCGCACCGCGAGCAGCAAGTCCGGGTTCCCACCGTCGCCGATCGAGATGCCGAGCTTCCCGCGCATCGGGCCGATCGGCGCCGTGAGCGCGAACGCGATCACTGCCTGAATGCCTGCGTAGAGCCCGGTGATC
>DASTOI010000394.1:0-12930 GCA_035762585.1 Myxococcota bacterium | reverse complement strand
GGGCCAGTCCTCGCCCGCTGCCGCGTCTCGGTACACAGCCAAGGCTGGTACGTATGTCACCGGCAAGTATGAACGTCCCCGTTCTGGTGAATTGCGCGGCACCGCACTGCGATACGGTCGCGCGCGATCTACGTGAGGTCGCGCATGTACGAGCATCTGCTCTCTCCCACGCGCATCGGCGGCGTCGCGCTGCGCAATCGGATCGCGATGGCGCCGATGGGCGTCGAGCTGGTCGAGGCGGATGGCGCCGTCCGCGAGCCGACCGTCCGTTATTACGAGGAGCGCGCGCGCGGCGGCGCCGGGCTGCTGATCACCGAGAACACGTCGGCCGCCTATCCGCGCGGCGCGAACAGCGCGCACGAGATCGCGGTCTCGCACGATCGCTACCTGCCGGGGCTCAGCGCGCTCACCGAAGCCGTGCACCGGCACGGCGCGAAGATCGCGATCCAGCTCGCGTTCCACGGCAAGATCGCGCGGCTCGACGTGACCGAGGGCCGCCCGATGATCGTGCCCTCCGAGCCGCGCTTTCACATGGATCTCTCCGGCCTCGCGGAGATGACCGAGCAAGAGCTCGCGTGGATGATGGCCGCGAACACCGGCACCGGCGGAAAATATCGCGCCGCGACCAAGGCCGACATCGCGCAGATCACCGAAGACTTCGCGGACGCCTGCCTGCGCGCGCGCCGCTCCGGCTTCGACGCCGTCGAGCTGCACGGCTCACACGGCTACCTGTTCTCGAGCTTCCTCTCGCCCGGTTGGAACTTCCGCGACGACGAGTACGGGGGCCCGCTCGAGAACCGCGCGCGCTTGTTATGCGAGGTGATCCGCGCGTGCAAGCAGCGCGCGGGTGCGGATTTCACGGTCTGGGCACGCCTCGACGCGCACGAGTTCGGCGAGCCCGGCGGCATCACGCTGCCGGACGCGGTGCGCACCGCGCAGCTGATCGAGGCCGCCGGCGCGGACGCCGTGCACGTGAGCGCGTACGCCGCGAACAATCTCGGCCATCACTTCCTCGATGCGCCGCTGCCGCAGCGCCCGAACGCCTACGTCGACTACGCGACGGCCGTGAAGGGCGCGGTGCGCATTCCGGTGATCGCGGTGGGCCGCATCGAGCCCGAGACCGCCGACCGCCTGATTCGCGACGGCAAGGCCGACCTGGTCTCGTTCGGACGCAAGCTGCTCGCCGATCCGGAGCTTCCCAACAAGCTCGCGGCTGGCCGCGCGGGCGCGGTGCGGCCGTGCGTCTACTGCTACGTGTGCGTCGCGCAGGCGTTCTTCGACAAGCCGGTCCGCTGCGCGGTGAATCCCGAGGCGGGCAAGGAAGCCGAGCGCAGCGCGCTGCTGCGCACGCCGGCGGCGCAACGGAAGCGCGTGCTCGTCGCCGGCGGTGGGCCCGCGGGCATGGAGGCGGCGCGCGTCGCCGCGCTGCGCGGACACGAGGTCACGCTCGTGGAGAAGAGCGATCGCCTCGGCGGCACGCTGCGCTTCGCCGCGCTGCCGTACGACCCGAACGAGCGACTCCTTCGTTACTTCGAGGAGACGATGCGCAGCGCGCCAATCACGCTGCGGCTCGGCACCGAGGCGAACGCCGCGCTCGTCCGCGAGCTCCGGCCCGACGTCGTGATCGCCGCGCTCGGCGCGCGCCGCGCGCGGCCCGCGATCCCGGGCGCCGAGCGCGAGCACGTGTTCGACGGCGACGACCTGCGCGCGCTGCTCACCGGCGAGGACGCGCGCGAAGCGAGCGGCAAGCTCTCGCTGGTCGGCCGCCTCGCGGTGCGCGCCGGGCGCCTAACAGGCATCGCGGGAGACCCTTCGAAGCTGCGCGAGGCGTCGCGCGCCTACATGCCGATCGGAAGGCGCGTCGCGATCGTCGGCGGCGGCTTGGTCGGCGCCGAGCTCGCGGACTTCCTCACCGAGCGCGGCCGCGACGTCACGCTGCTGGAAGAGGGCGCGACGCTCGCGAAGGAGATGGCGCACCCGCGCCGCTGGCACGTGCTCCACGAGCTGCGCGCGCGCGGCGTGCGCATGCACACACGCGCGCGCGTTCTCGAGATCGGCGAGCAGACGCTGCGCATCGAGATCGCGGCCGCGAAGGACGGCGCCGACGCGACGCGCGACGAGATCGCCGCCGACACCGTGATCCTCGCCGCCGGCCTCGAGCCCAACCCGGAGCCCGCGCACGCGCTCCGCGAAGCCGGCGTGCCGGTGATCGAGATCGGCGACGCCACCGGCGTCGGGTACCTCGAGGGCGCGATCCACTCGGGCTGGAAGGCGGCGAGCGAGATCTGAGGGCGGCGTGTCGCCCCGGCTGGCGCCGCTACGCGAGCGCTTTCTCGAACAGCACTAACAACCGGCCCCACGCGCGCTCGGCCTGCTGCTCGTCGTGGACCGGCGAGTCCGGCGGGCACCAGCCGTGCGCGGCCGGGTAGACCTCGATCTCGGCAGGTAGCCCCGCTTTCGCGAACGCCTCGCGCAGCACGTTCTTCGCGTCCGGCTCGCGCTGATCGTCGTTCTCCGCGACCGCGAACAGGTATTGCGCCTTGATCTTCGGGACGAGCAGGTGCGGGCTGTCCGCGTCCTTCGTGACGAGGTTGCCGCCATGGAACGACGCGCCGGCGCCGACGCGATCCGGCAGCGCGGCGGCGGTTCGCATCGTGATCGGGCCGCCCATGCAGTACCCCATCGTGCCGAGCTTGCGTTTGCGGTCGACCGCAGGCTGCGCGTCGAGCCACGCGACGAACGCCTTCGCATCGGTGACGTGCGTCGTCGGGCTCAGCTTCTTCGCGAGCGCGAATACGACGTCGCGCGTCTTCGGGTCCGCGATGCTCGCGCCCGCCGGGACCACCGGCGCGCGCTTCTCGCGATAGAACGGATTCACGACCAGCACCGCGTAGCCGGACTCCGCGAGCCGCTTGCCCATCTGCCGGAACGCCGGCCGCAGCCCGACGATGTCGGGCCAGACGAGCACGCCTGGATGCGCGCCGCTCGCGGGGTGCACGAAGTACGCGTCCGCGACACCGTCCGGTGTCGTGATCTCGACCTCGCGCTCGCTGACCTCCGCCGCGTTCGCCGCGCGCGGGAGCAGCAGCCCGATCCCGACGCTCGCGGTCAGCACGCCGAGCTGCCGGCGCGTCAGCGCGGCGCGGGCGACGTACTCGGCGAGGTCCTTCTCGAAGTCTTGGTCGCACATGCCGTTCCCTCCGACCTAATCGTTTCCACCCAACTGAACCGGTCGGCGCTCGTCACGATGCAGTGGACCGCATTCGTCGCATCACGAGCGTCGTGGCGAGCGCGATTCCGGTTCCAGCGGCGACGACGCCAGGCCAGAAAGCGTTCTCGATTCCGCGTAGCGCGATCAACGTCGTGCCGGCGACGGCGCCTGTCAGGGCAAACGTCCGAACGAACGCGAGCGCGTCGTACTCGCCTGTCGGAGTGAAGTGGTCAGGCGGAGGCGGCTCGCCATGAATGCCGACGCCGCAGGAATGACAGCGCTTCCAGCTCACTCTTCGCGGCGTTTCGGAGAGGGCGAAGCGGTGGCCGCAAGCAGGACAAATCGCTCGCGCCTGCAGAGCCGCGCCGAGCGAAAGGAACGCAACCATCCAGAGGACGACCGACCACGGCTGCGGCGCGGCGACCACGGGAACGGCGAGGACCATGGCGAGCAACGGAAACACTCGCACCCAAAGTCGCACTCGCCGCAGTCGCGCGAGCCCGCGGTCCAGCGATTCAGTCCGTGCGCGGACGCCCGTCACTCCCGCTCACCCCACCTTCTTCGCGAGCCACTCATGGATCCGCGCGTTCGCGGCGCGGGCCATCGCGATGGGGAACATCGTGAAGCCGTGCACGCACTCGGGGTAGATCGCGAGCTCGCTCTCGTTGCCGGCGGCGCGCCAGCGCGCGTGCAGGAAGAGCGAGTCGTCGTAGAGAGAGTCGGCGGTGCCGACCGTGAAGAGCGCGGGCGGGAGCCCTGATAAGTCCGCGTAGAGCGGCGAGATGTCGGGGTGCTTGCGGTCGTCGCCGCGGATCTTCGGCAGGTAGAGATCGCGGTAGCTCGGAAGGCCGGCGCTCCGCTGCGAGGGCGTACCTGAGAGGTCGTAGACGCCGAACACGAGGTTCGCCGCGCAGAAGCGCGACGCACTTTGGTGTCGGTCGCGCAGGCGCACGAGCGTGGTCGCGGCGAGGTTTGCGCCGGCGGAGCCGCCGCCGATCGCGAGCCGGCTCGCGCCGAGCTCGCGCTGCGCGTGCGCGAGCAGCCAGAGCGCGGCCGCCTCGCAGTCGTCGGGGCCGGCCGGGTACGGATGCTCGGGCGCGAGCCGGTAATCGACGCTCACGATCGCGCAGCGCGCGCGCCGCGCGATCGCGGCGTTGTCGCGGTCGTCCATCTCGGGCGCGCCCATGAAAAAGCCGCCGCCGTGTACGTCGTAATAGACGGCGCGCACGTCGTCCGGCACGAACGTACGCAGGCGGATCGGCCCGCGCGGGCCGGGGATCTCGCGCGTCTCGAAGCCGGGGATGCCGGCGTCCGCGAGCATGCCGCCCATCACCTGCGCGAGATCGCGCGCGCGCGCGATCGCCGCCGGCGTCCACTTCATGCGCGCGTCCTCGCGCGGCAGCTTCGCGTTGAACGCGCGCACCTCGGCGACGTGGGCTTGGAGCGCGGGGTCGTAGAGCGGTTCGGTCGACATCGCGCCTCCGATCAGGCGCTCGCGGGTCGCACGCGGCGGAAGAGCGCGAACGCGAACACGAGCATCGTCCACTCGAGCCCGAGCGCCATCACGGTGTAGGACGAGAACTCGCCCGCGCTGGCGGCGGAGGCGATGCGCGTGACGCCGAGGCCGGCGGCGACGCTGCCGAGCGCGAGCAGCGCGTGCGGCGCGAGCGAGGTGCGCAGCGCGCCGGCGAGCGCGAGCGCGCCGATCGCGGCCTGCAGCCCGCCGTACATCGCGCGCAGCTCGATGCCGCCCGTGACGCTCGTGGCCTCGACGCCCGCGGCTCCTGCGAGGGAGCCCGGGTTCGCGAGGCAATAGAGGCCATAGGGAAGCCAGAGCAACGCACAGAGCCCGAGAAAGATTCGGATCGCGAGCATGGTCACCTCGTTGGGGCCGGCGCTGAGCCGCGCGCACGCATTATGCACGCGCAAGCGGCGCCGACGCTGGCGCCGCGCAAGCGAGCGCGACAAGATGCGCGCGATGCGAGGCCTGCTTGCCGCTCTGGCGCTGCTCTGCACCGCCGCCTCCGCGGCGGCGGAGGAGCCGATCCTGTTCGTGCGCGACGTGTGGCCGATCTTCGTACGCGACTGCATCTCGTGTCACAGCGTGAAGCAGCGCTACGCGAACCTGCAGCTCGACTCGCCCGCGCGGATTCTCCAGGGTGGCGACATCGGGCCCGCGGTCGTGCCGGGTCATCCCGAGCAGAGCGAGCTGATCCGCCGGCTCCAGCTGCCGGCCGACTCGCCGGATCGCATGCCGCGCGAGCGCAAGCCGCTCACTCCGGCCGAGCTCGCGCGCATCGAGCGCTGGATCGCGGAGGGCGCGCAGTTCGGCGCGTGGGTCGGCATGGGCGCGGTCGCGCGGGGTCCGCAATGAGCGCGGGCGCGCGCATCACGCGGCGGGGGCTGCTCGCGAGCGCAGCGGCCGCGAGCGCGGCCGCCCTCGCCGCGCGTACGGAGGCGACCGAGATGGAGAGCGTGAGCGCGGCGCTCGGCTGGGAGCCGATCGCGCTGGAGAAGCCGATCGCGCTGGCGGATCTGCCGACGCCCGCGCTGCTGATCGACGAAGCAGCGCTCGAGCGCAACCTGCGCAAGATGGCGGCGCACGCCGCGCGCAAGAAGATCGGGCTGCGGCCGCACGTGAAGACGCACAAGTGCCCGATCCTCGCGAAGAAGCAGCTCGCCGCCGGTGCGCTCGGCGTATGCGCGGCGAAGGTGAGCGAGGCCGAAGTGATGGTCGACGCGGGCGTCGGCGACGTGCTGATCACGTCCCCGCTCGCGAGCCCTGATAAGTTCGAGCGCGTCGTCGCGCTCGCGAGGCGTGCGCCGGGCGTGCAGGTCGTCGTCGACGCTTCGAGCGCGGCGCGCGCGTTCGACGCCACGGCTGCCGCTGCGGGCATCACGCTCGGCGTGCTGATCGATCTCGACACCGGCACGCGCCGCACCGGCATCGCGCCGGGCGAGCCCGCGCTCGCGCTCGCGCGCGAGATCGCCGCGCTGAAGCACCTGCGCTTCGCGGGCCTGCAGGCCTACTCAGGCCACGTGATGCACGTCGTGGGGCGCGAGGAGCGCAAGAAGAAGTCGCTCGAGTCGCTCGCCGCGGCGCTCGAAACGAAGGCGCTGCTCGAGCAGAGCGGCATCGCGGTGAAGGCGCTCACCGGCGGCGGCACCGGCACCTACGACATCGACTGCGACGTGCCCGGCATGACCGACCTCCAGGTCGGCTCCTATCTCTTCATGGACGTGCAGTACCGGATGATCGGCGACGCGGACGGCGAGCTGTTCGACACGTTCGAGCCGTCGCTGACCGTGCTCGCGACCGCGATCAGCCAGCCCATGCCGCAGCTGATCACGATCGACGCCGGCTTCAAGGCGTTCGCGCATGAGCCCGACGCGAAGCCGCAGTTCAAGGACCGCGCGGGGCTCGCGTACTTCTACGGCGGCGACGAGCACGGCATCTGCGCGTTCACCGGCGAAGCGCGCGAGCTCGCGCTCGGCGACAAGGCGGAGCTGCTCGTCTCGCACTGCGATCCGACTGTGAATCTGTACGACGTGTACCACGTCGTGCGCGACGGGATGGTGCGCGAGCTCTGGCCGATTGCGGCGCGAGGCAAGTCGCAGTGATCGGACGCCGGGAGCTGTTACGAAACGCGGCGGGCACAGCCGCGTTCGCGGCCACGAGCGGCGGGCTCGTCGCGCGCGCGTTCGCCGCGGCCGCGAAGCCCCCGGAGTGGTCGAACTGGTCGGGCTCGGTGCGCTTCACGCCCGCGGACAAGCTCGCGCCCGCGTCCGTCGCGGAGGTGCAGGCCGCGGTGAAGCGCGCGGCCGCCGCCGGCCGCGGCGTGCGCGCGATCGGCAGCGGGCACAGCTTCGTGCCGCTCTGCGAGACGACCGGCCTCCAGCTCGTGACGAGCCGGCTGCGCGGCGTGGAGTCGGTCGACGCGCAGAAGCGCGAGGCGTGGCTGCTCGGCGGAAGCAAGCTCTATCAGGTCGGCGAGCCATTACGGAAGGCGGGCCTCGCGCTCTCGACGATGCCCGACATCGATCGCCAAGCGCTCGCCGGCTCGATCGCGACCGGCACGCACGGCACCGGCCGCGAGATCGGAAGCCTGTCTTCGTACGTCAGCGGAATCCGCCTCGTGCTCGCGAGCGGCGACGCGCTCGAGCTCGGGCCTGACAAGTCGCCCGAGCTGTTCCGCGCCGCGCAGGTCTCGCTCGGCGCGCTCGGCGTGATCACGCACGTGAAGCTCGCGCTCGAGCCGGCGTTCCGATTGCGCGAGCGCATCTGGACGACTGGCTTCGAAGCGTGCATGGCGCAGCTCGAGTCGCACATCGCGTCGAACCGTCACTTCGAGTTCTTCTGGTTCCCCGACCCGAGCGTGTTCGTGCGCACGAAGACGACGCCGCCGCGCGACGTGTGCTCGATGAAGACGCTGAACCCGACCACCGAGCCGCGCGACTACGAGCGCTGGGACGATCCCGACCAGACGCGCGGCGAGCGCGTCGGTTGGAGCGACACGATCTTCGCGACGCCGCGCGACGTCGCGTTCAACGAGATCGAGTTCGCGCTGGCGGCCGAGCGCGGGCCCGACTGCGTGCGCGAGCTGCGCCAGCTGATGCTCACGAAGCACAAGGACGCGCTCTGGCCGCTCGAGTACCGCACCGTGAAGCCGGACGATGCGTTCCTCTCACCGGACCACGGCCGCGCGACCGTGACGATTTCCGCGCACCAGCCCGCGGAGCGCTCCTATCGCGCGTACTTCGCCGATGTGGAGGCGATCTTCCGGAACCATCAGGGCCGGCCGCACTGGGGAAAGCTCCACGAGCTCACCGCGAAGGAGCTCGCGCCGCTCTATCCGAGGTGGAGCGAGTTCGAGCGCGCGCGCGCGAACCTCGATCCGAAGGGCGTGTTCCTGAACTCGTTCCTGCGGCGGGTGTTAGGGGCGTAGCGGCCGCAGCTACACGTCGACTGCGCCGTTCGCGATGCGCGCGGGGTCGACGGGCGGCGCGGCGGTGGGCGCCGGCTCGTCACCTTTCGGCGACGTCGCGGGTGCCGTCGCATTCCGGATGCGCGCGCTCCCGTTCGTCGTCTCGAGCGTCACCGGCGTGCCGCCGCCGCCCAGCGTGCCTTCGAGGCGCGTGCGCGAGCGCGCGCGGCTGTGCGTGACGTCGAGCCCGGCCGCGTGAACCGCGCCATTCGTGACGCTCGCGCGCAGCGACGCCTTGCTGTCCGCGGGCAGCGCGACCTCGACGCTGCCGTTCACGGCTTCGGCCGCGATGCGGCCCGCGCCCGTCAGCGGCTGCGCGAGCGCGAGCGCGACGCGGCCGTTCGTCGTCGTCGCGCTCACGATTTGCGTCGCGAGCGCCTCGCCCAGGATCGCGCCGTTCACCGAGCGCGCGCGCACCTCGCCGGTGAGGCCGCTGAGCGCGATGCGCCCGCTCTCGTTGCGTAGATCGACCGCAACGCCCGCGGGCACGCGCACGCTCCAGCGGACCTCGATGTTCGCGGACCGCAGCGGGCTCGGGTGGACGACTTCGATGCGGACGACGCCGTCGCGCGCGGACTCGCGCATCTCGAGCTTCGCGAGCAGCTCGCGCGCGGCCTCGTCGTTGCGCGCGCGCACCGTGCGCTTCGCGGTCAGCTCGAGCGTCTCCCCGTCCGCCGCTTCGGCCGAGATCGCGCCGTTCACGTTGACGAGCTCGAGGCGCGCGCCCGGGCCGGGTGGAACGCGGCGCGTCCACACGTCCTCCGCGCGCCCGCGCGCGCCCGAGCCATTCGCGCCGGGCGACGCGCCGCACGCGAGCGGCGTCGTCGCGAGGAGGGCAAGGAAGAGGCGGGACGCGGCGAGTCGCGCGGTCGACATCGGAGTCCTCCGCCGCGGCTACGGCGAGCTCGCCGCCGCGGTTCGCGGACAGACGAGAAAAGACGCCGCTCAGGTGCGCGGATCGAGCCGCACGAACGCGATGTTCGGCCGTTGCTCCGGCGGCGCCGCGTGCCACTCCGCCCACGCCGGGTACTTCGCCGCGAACGCAGCGAAAGCCCGCGCGCGCTCGGCTTCATCGGTCACGAGCCGTGCGCGCCGCTCGAAGAGCTTGCCGTCGATGCGGATGCGCACGTCGGGATCGCGCACGACGTTGCGGTTCCACAGCCGCGACTCCGGAAAGCCGCCGCCCTCGAAGTAGACGGACGGCACATAGAGATGGGCGCCGGTGCTCGCGCAGACGACGGTGACCGAGTGCGCGAGCCCCCACGGCGCGCGCGATTCGAGCTCGACGAGCTCGTCGGCGGCAGAGAAGTCCCAGCTCGATATGGGCTCGCGCACGACCTCGCCGGCGAGGCGCATTCCCGGCCGGCCCGCGTGCGTGGGCTCGATCGCGCCGGCGAAGTAGGCGGCGAAGAACGCGACGACCAGCGCAGCGAGCACGCCGCCGGCGATCTTTGCTGCCCGCATCCTGCGCTCTCCTTCGCGCCGCACCATACTCGGCGGCCTCGCGGAGACGAAATGGCGGAAGCGACCAGCGCCGAGCATCGGAGGGTCTCGCTCGTCACCCGCATCGCCTACGGCTTCGGCGCGATCTCGTTCGGCGTGAAGGACAACGGCTTCAAGTACCTGCTGCTGTTCTATTACGACCAGGTGCTCGGCCTGCCGGTGCTGATGGCGGGCCTCGCGATCATGTTCGCGTTCGTCGTCGATTCGATCTGGGACCCGACCGTCGGCTTCTTCTCGGATCAGCTGCGCACGCGCTGGGGAAGGCGGCATCCGCTGATGTACGCGGCGGCGCTGCCGGTCGCCGCGTCCTACTTCTTGTTGTGGAATCCGCCGGCGGGGTTGAGTGATTGGGGACTCTTCGCGTGGCTGGCCCTCGTCTCGATCGGCGTGCGCGCGCTGATCACGCTCTACGAGACGCCGTCGACCGCGCTCGTCGCGGAGCTCACCGACGACTACGACGAGCGCACGCGGCTGCTCTCGCTGCGGTACTTCTTCGGCTGGTGGGGCGGGCTCACGGTCGCGGTGCTCGCTTATCAGGTGCTGCTGCCGGCCGGCGGCGGGCAGCTCGCCGCGGGCGGCTATCGCACGTACGGCGTGATCGGCTCGCTGATCATGCTGTTCGCGATGCTCGCCTCGGGCCTCGGCACGCACCGCGAGATCCCGCGCCTGCGCCAGCCGCCGCTGCGCGCGCGCCGCAGCGTGCGCGAGGCGGTGCTCGAGGTGCGTGAGTCGCTCGCGAGCCCGTCGTTCCTGCCGCTGCTCGGCGGCGGCGTGTTCTACTCGATGGCGGCCGGCCTCTCGGCCGCGCTCAGCATCTATCTCGCGACCTACTTCTGGAGCCTCACGTCCGAGCAGATCGGGCTGATGAACCTGCCTTACTACGGCTCCGCCGCGGCCGCGCTCGTGATCGCGCCCGCGCTCTCACGCCGGCTGGGCAAGAAACGCGCCGCGATCGGCGCCTCGGTCGCGATGATCGGCATGGCGCCGCTCGCGATCGGACTGCGCTTCGCCGGCTGGTTCCCGGAGAACGACACGAGCGCGCTGTTCTGGACGCTACTCACGATCTACGCGCTCGAAGTGGTGCTGCTGATCTGCTCGGCGTCGCTGCTCTCGGCGATGATCGCCGACGTCGTCGAGGAGAGTGAGCTCGTCACCGGCCGCCGCAGCGAGGGCGTCTTCTTCGCAGCGCGGAGCTTCATCGACAAATCCGTGTCGGGCCTCGGCATCATGCTTTCGGCGTTCTTGATCTTCTGGATCGGTCGGCCCGGCGAGGGCGATCCGGCGGAGCGCGCGGCGATGATCGCGCGGCTCGGCGCGGGCTACGCGTGCAGCGCGGTCGTGCTCTACTCGGTCGCGATCGCTTGTTATTCGCGCTACCGCCTCAGCCGCAAGCAGCACGCGCTGAACCTCGAGCAGCTGGCGGCGCGCGGGGCGACTCGCATCGAGAGCATTCAACCCGGGAGAGCGCACGGATGAAGGAGCTGAAGGGACGCGTCGCGGTGATCACCGGCGGCGCCAGCGGCATCGGCCGCGGCATGGCGGAGGCGTTCGCGGCGCAGGGCATGAAGCTCGCGCTCGCGGACATCGAGGAGGCGGCGCTCGCGCCCGCGGTCGCGGAGCTGCGCGCGAGCGGCGCCGAGGCGATCGGCGTGCGCTGCGACGTGACGAATCCGAAGTCGGTCGCGGAGCTCGCCGAGCGCGCGCTCGCGCAGTACGGCGCGGTGCACGTCGTCTGCAACAACGCGGGCGTCGCGGGCGCGAGCGGCGTCGGCGCGCTCTGGGAGCTGCCGCTCGCGGACTGGGAGTGGGTGTTAGGCGTGAACACCTGGGGCGTGATCCACGGCGTGCGCGCGTTCATGCCGATCCTCGCGCAGCAGCCCGAGGCGCACGTCGTGAATACCGCGTCGCTCGCGGGCACGATCGCGAGCGGCGGAATCTACGGCGTCTCGAAGCACGCGTGCGTCGCGATCTCGGAGGCGCTCTACCGCGAGTGCCAGCTGCGCGCGCCGAACGTCGGCGTCTCCGTGCTGTGCCCGGGCTGGGTGAACACGCGCATCCTCGAATCGGAGCGCAATCGCCCCGAGGCGCCGCGGCCCGCGCCGAGCGGCGCCGCGCCGGCGTCCGAGTTCGCCGCGCAGCGCGAGGTGATCGCGGCGTTACTCAAGGGTGGGCTCGCGCCGCGCCGCGTCGGTGAGATCGTCGTCGAGGCGCTGCGCGCGAACCGCTTCTACGTCTTCACGCACCCGCATTGGAACTTCATGATGAAGGCGCGCTTCGACGCGATCCTGAACGACGGCGCGCCGCCCGCCGTCGCGCCGCCGCCCGGCGAGAGCTGGGAGCCGCCGAAGGTGAGCTGAGCGGCATTCAGCCGGCGATCCATTCGGCCGCGAAGCCCGCACGCCTCGCGATCAACTCCGCCCCATGTGCTCGTGCAGCGAGTCACGCTCGGTGAGATCGACGCCGGGCACGACGCGGCCGCGCTTCGTGAGCGGCTCGTAGCGGTAGCGTTCGCCGCGCCTGCGCGACGAGTCGAGGTGACGACGCAACGCCTCCTTCACGATCGCCGCGAGAGCGCAGCCGGTCTCGGCCGCCAGCCGTTTCGCAGCGAAGCGCTCGGATCTCGGTCAATCCGCGTCGACTCGCCCAATCCCCCACGGCTCGCGGCCGGTCTTGCGCTGGTAGAGCGCGACGAGCGTGAGCGTCAGCAGCGAGCCGGCGTTCGCGAGGCTCATGTCCTTCTGCGCGTCCCACTCGTCGCCTTGCGTGCCGAGGAACGCGGTGCCCAGCTCCGGCGAGATCAGCCGCGCGGTCCAGCCTTCGACGATCTCGTAGCCGGCCGAGAGCGCGAGCGCGGTCAGCCAAGGCACCGCGTACGACCACGCTCCGCGCAGATGCAGCACGCGCCGCGCGAGCTCGCGCATCGGGTAGACGAGCAACGCGCCGAAGCCGAAGTGCACGACGCGGTCGTAGTGATTTCGCTCGAGCTCGAGCGCGCCTTTCAGCCAGTCGCCGAACGCGGACTCCGAGTAGGTGTAGTGCGCGCCATACGTGTGCAGCGACAGAAACACGGCGATCAGCGCGTACGAGAGATTCGAGAACACGAAGCGGCGGTGCGTCGCGATCAGCACCGCGATGAAGACGAACGCCAGCGACATCTCGAGCCACCACGCGAGCGGGTCCCTCGGCGCGACCGCGCTCCAGGCGAGCACGAGCGCGTATCCGGCGGCCACC
>DASTOI010000393.1:0-8031 GCA_035762585.1 Myxococcota bacterium | reverse complement strand
GACGGCACCGGCACGGTCAACCTGAAGTGGTTCCGCGGCGGCGAGGCGGTCGCGAGCTCGGTGAAGAAGGGCGTACGGCTGCGCGTCACCGGCGAGGTGCGCCGCTATCGCTTCGACAAGGAGATCATCCATCCCGAGATCGATGTGTTAAGCGACGGGGAGCCGGGCGCAGTCGAGGGCGTCGTGCCGGAATACGCGACGCCCGAAGGCATTCCGCCGCGCACGTTCCGCCGCATGATTGCGGCCGCGGTGGCGGATTACGCCGATCTCGTGCCGAGCGCGCTGCCGGAGAAGCTCGCCGCCGCTCGCGGCCTCCCGCCGACGCCCGACGCGCTGCGCGCGATTCACACGCCGCGCGGCGACACAGATCCGGAGGCGCTCCGCGCGCGCGCGACGCCCGCGCACGAGCGGCTCGTGCTCGAGGAGCTCTATCTGCTCGAGGTCGGCCTCGCACTGCGCCACGCCGAGCGCGCGCAGCGCGCCGGCATTGCGGTCGCATCGGACGGGCCGCGCGTGCGCGCGGCTCGCGCCGCGCTGCCGTTCGCGCTCACCTCTGCACAGCAGCGCGCGCTCGCCGAGATCGCGCGCGATCTCGCGCGCCCGCATCCGATGTCGCGGCTGCTGCAAGGCGACGTCGGCAGCGGCAAGACCGCGGTCGCCGCGCTCGCGGCCGTCGCGGTCGCGGAGGCCGGCGCGCAGTCCGCGCTGATGGCGCCGACGGAAATCCTCGCCGAGCAGCACGCCGCGACGCTGCGCGCGCTCGTGCCGAGCCTGCGCATCGTACTGCTCACCGCATCGGTGCCGCGTGCCGAAGCGAACGCGATCCGTGCGCAGCTCGTCGCGGGCGAGATCGATCTCATCGTCGGCACGCACGCGCTCGTGCAGGAGGAGGTGCGCTTCGCGCGTCTCGCGCTCGCGATCGTCGACGAGCAGCATCGCTTCGGCGTGCTCCAGCGCGCGGCGCTCGCGGCGCGCGCGCCGGCCGGCCTCGAGCCTCACGTGCTCGTGATGACCGCGACGCCGATCCCGCGCAGCCTCTCGCTCACACTGTTCGGCGATCTCGATCTCTCGGTGATCGACGAGCTGCCGCCCGGCCGCACGCCGGCGCGGACCGACTTGTTGCGGGCGGGTGAAGGCCGGCGCGTGATGGACGCGGTGCGCGGCGCGCTCGCACGAGGCGAGCAGGTCTACGTCGTCTACCCGCTCGTCGAGGAGTCGGAGAAGGTCGACCTGCGGGCGGCGACCGAGAGCGCCGAAGCGATCCGCCGGGCGTTCCCGCAGCACCGCGTCGAGCTCGTGCACGGGCGCCAGAGCGCGGCCGAACGCGCGGCGGCGATGGATTCCTTCAAGCGCGGCCAGTCTCAGATCCTCGTCTCGACCACCGTGATCGAGGTCGGCGTCGACATTCCCAACGCAACGCTGATGGTGATCGAGCACGCCGAGCGCTTCGGCCTCGCGCAGCTCCACCAGCTGCGCGGCCGCGTCGGTCGCGGCAGCAAGCCCGGCACGTGCTTGTTAGTGGCGCGCGGCTCCTCCGACGCGGGAGAAGCGCGGCTGCGCGCGATGCTCGAGACCACGGACGGCTTCGTGATCGCGGATCACGACCTGCGCATCCGCGGCCCGGGCGACTTCTTAGGCACGCGCCAGCACGGCTTCCTGCCCGATCTGCGCTTCGCCGACCTCGTGCGCGACGCCCGCCTCGTTTCGCTCGCGCGCGAGGCCGCACGCGAGACCGTGCGCCGCGACCCGCGCCTCGCGAAGGCGCCCGATCTCGCGCGCGCCGTCGAGACGCGCTGGGGCGAACGTCTCGCGCTGGTGGGAGTGGGGTAGGGCGCGAGGTCTCGTCAGACCTCGAGGAGGAGCAGCCGAGCACCACTTCGCTTCATCAGGGGGAAGTCTCCGTCGCGCGTCAGCACCGCGACTCCGTGGGCTAGGGCGTACGTCGCGATCAGCAGGTCGAGAGATTTCACGTTTGCTCCACGCCGCCCCATGAATGCGCCGAGCTCGCCCGCTTCCTCCCAGAGCCGCGCCGGTTGAGCGAGCAGATGGCAGCCCTCCAGGAGACGAAGCACGCGGGCACGCTCGGCGCGACTGCGGATACCTCGGCGGATCTCGACGACGACCGGACCACAAAGAGCGACCTCGTCGGTGTCGAGGAGTCGATCGATGACCTCCGCCATCGGCTCGGTTCCGCGAAAGAAGTCGATCCAGGCCGAAGTGTCGACGAGGATCAACGCCGAGTTTCCTCGAGGTCGAGCTCGAAGCGGACCTTGCCCCGTAGCGAGCGGAGTGCAGATCGCCGCGCGCGCCGCTCGAGCTCCTGGAGGGCTTCGACGATCGTCGGAGTGATGCCTTTGCCGGTGATGCGCGTCGCGCTCTCGAGCGTCTCGACGGGGAGATTCACGGTGACCTTGCGGAGTCGCTTCGCCATCGCGTCAGGCTAGGCGAGCCATATCGAGCGGGCAAAACGTATGGCTGCGCGGGAGGCGGAATCAGTTGCCGGGGTCGGTAGCGGGAACGATCTCGTCGCCTTCAACGGAGTGATCGACTCGATCCAACTCGTCCCCGAACCGTTCCTCGCCGCGCTGCTTGCCTCCGGCGCCCTCGTTCTCGGACTGCGCCGTCGCGGCTAGCACGCGCTTCTCCCCAACAACATCTCCAAGTCCTCCCGCGTCAGGCTCCGCAGCACGCTCGCGCCCGCGTTGATCACCGCATCGGCGAGCGCGCGCTTGCGCTGCTGCAGGACGAGGCAGTTGTGACCGTCCGAGAAGCGCGGGCAGGCGCAGCTGACGCGGAGCGTCGCGCTGTCACCGCGCATCTCCGCGAGCTGAAGCTGCACGCCGTACATGCGCGAGCCCCGCACGCGCGCGACCACCGCATGCCCATCAATTCGGCGAATCGCGACGCGGCGCTGGCGCGCATACGCGAAACCGCGCTCGCTCGCCTCGGCCCGGTGTGCGATCGGAGCGGGAGAGCGTTTGGCTCCCGCTGAGGGGGTCGCCCGCGCTTTGCGGACGACGCGCCCGTCGCGCTCGCGCTACTCACCGCGGAGAGCGAGCCTGCAGAGAGGATCTGCTCGTGCGACGCATCATCAACCTGCTCGTCGATCCGAGCGCGAACGCCCGCGCATGACCAGCGATCTCGAAGCCCGCACGCAAGCGATCGGCCGCGAGCTCCTCGAGCGCGCCCGAGGCGAGACGCCGGGTGTCTTCTCGGCCGCGTATTGGGAGGGCCAGCTGCTCGCGTGGGCGATGCGCGATCCCGGTTTCAAGGTCGACCTGTTCCGCTTCGTCGATGTGTTCCCGATGCTGAAGACGCGCGATCAGATCGCTGCGCACGTCGACGAGATGCTGCTGCACGGTGGGCGCGAGCTGCCGGCCGCGATCGCGACCGCGCTGCGCGCGACGACGGCGCGCCTCACCGGCGGCGTCGCGCAGGCGGCGCTGCGCAAGAACGTCGAGGCGATGGCGCAGCGCTTCATCGTCGGGCGGAACGCGCGCGACACGCTGCCGGCGCTGTGCAAGCTGCACGAGGCCAGCATCGCGTTCACGGTCGACTTGTTGGGGGAAGCGACGCTCAGCGAGCCCGAGGCCGAGGCCTACCTCGCGCGCTACCGCGACCTGATCGAGAACCTGCCGAGCCAGGTCGCGGGGTGGCCCGCCGATCCGGTGATCGACGCGGCGCCGCGTGCGAACGTCAGCGTCAAGCTCTCGGCGCTCGAAGCGCAGCTCGATCCCGCCGATCACGAGGGCTCGGTCGCTGCGCTGCTGCGGCGCGCGTTCCCGCTCTTCTTGGAGGCGCGCCGCCGCGGCACGTTCCTGAACGTCGATCTCGAGCAGCGCGCGACGCACGCCATCGCGTACGACATCTTCGAGCGCGTCGCGCTCGCGCCCGAGCTGCGCGATTGGCCGCAGCTCGGCGTCGTGCTGCAGGCGTATCTGCAGGGCGCGGACGCGCTCTACGAGCGGCTGCTCGCTCTCGCGCGGCGGCGTGGCGCGCCGATCACGGTGCGGCTCGTGAAGGGCGCTTATTGGGATTACGAGACGGTGCTCGCCGACCAGAACGGCTGGCCGTCGCCGGTCTGGCGCACGAAGGCCGAGACCGACGCTTGTTACGAGCGGCTCTCGCGCCGCCTGCTCGAGACCCACGCCGATACCGTGCCCGCGTTCGGCTCGCACAACGTGCGCTCGCTGGCGCACGCGTTCGCGCTGGCGGAGGAGCTGCGCGTTCCGGAGCACGCCTACGAGGTGCAGATGCTCTACGGGATGGCGGAGCCGGAGCGCGCAGCGATCCGCGCGCGCGGCCGGCGCGTGCGCGTCTACGCGCCGGTCGGGGAGCTGCTGCCCGGAATGGCTTATCTGGTGCGGCGGCTTCTGGAGAACACCGCGAACTCGGGCTTCCTCCGCCTCTCGCATCACGAGCAGGCGGACCCCGGGGCGCTATTGGCCGCGCCGATCGCCCCGCAGTCGTCCGCAGCAATCGGCGCGCCGGCGGCCCGCGACGCGCCGAGCTCGCGCCCGCCGATGCGCCGCGGCGATCTCTCGACGCCGTTCGAAGGTTGTCCTCCGACCGACTTCGCGGATTCCGCGCGGCGCGAGCGCTTCGCGAGCGCAGTGGACGAGGCCGTACGGGCGGGGCCGATCGACGTACCGGTCTCGGTCGCGGGCCACCACGCGCGCAGCGCGCGCATGCTGGAGCGGCCGCGTCCCTCCGACACCGCGCGCGTCGCGACGCGCCTTGCGCTCGCGAGCGCGGAAGACGCAGAGGCTGCGCTGCGCGTCGCCTCGCGCGCGTGGCCGGCGTGGCGCGACCGCGCGCTCGCCGAGCGCGCCGCGCTGCTCGAGGCGCTTGCCGATCGCCTCGAAGCCGATCGCGACGCGCTCGCGGCGCTGCAGTGCATCGAGGTCGGCAAGCCGTGGCGCGAGGCCGACGCGGACGTCGCCGAGGCCGTCGACTTCTGCCGTTATTACGCGCGCCAGGCGCTCGTCGAGCTCGCGCCGCGCCGCCAGGGCGACGCACTCGGCGAGGAGAACGTGCTCTCGTACGAGGGCCGAGGCGTCTGCGTCGTGATCGCGCCGTGGAACTTCCCGCTCGCGATTCTGACCGGGATGACGACGGCCGCGCTCGTCGCGGGCAACACCGTGGTGATGAAGCCGGCGGAGCAGTCGAGCGCGATCGCGTGGCGGCTCCACGAGCACATGCTCACGGTCGGCATTCCGCACGAGGTCGCGGGCTTCCTGCCGGGCGTCGGCGAAGAGGTCGGACCGCTGCTCGTCTCGCACCGCGACGTCGCGCAGATCGCGTTCACCGGCAGCAAGGGCGTCGGGCTCTCGATCGTCGAAGCCGCCGCGAGAGTGCAGTCCGGGCAGCGCCAGGTGAAGCGCGTCGTCTGCGAGATGGGCGGGAAGAACGCGATCGTCGTGGATGAAGACGCCGATCTCGATGAGGCGGTCGTCGGGGTGCTGCGCAGCGCCTTCGGCTACGCCGGACAGAAGTGCTCCGCGTGCTCGCGCGCAATCGTCGTCGGCGCCGTGTACGACGCGTTCGTGTCGCGGCTCGCCGCGGCGGCCGCCGCGCTTCCGATCGGCGCTTCGCATCTCCCCGCCACGACGATTGGCCCCGTGATCGACGCGGAAGCCCACGCGCGGCTGCTGCGCGCGATCGATTCGGCGGGCGCGCGCAAGCTGTTCGTCGGCTCCGCCCCGTCCGGCGGCTGGTTCGTCCCGCCGGCGATCCTCGCGGTCGACGATCCGCAGCACGAGCTGATGCAGCGCGAGCTGTTCGGCCCCGTGCTCGCCGTCTTCCACGCGCGCGACTTCGCGCACGCGCTCGATGTCGCGACGAGCAGCGAGTTCGCGCTCACCGGCGCCGTCTACTCGCGCTCGCCCGCACACCTGGGCGAGGCGCGGCGGCGCTTCCGCGTCGGCAATCTCTACCTGAATCGCGGCTCGACCGGCGCGCTGGTCGGCCGCCAGCCGTTCGGCGGGTTCGCGATGAGCGGCATCGGCACCAAGGCAGGCGGCCCTAACTACTTGATCCAGTTCGCCGATCCGCGAGTCGTCAGCGAGAACACATTGCGCCGCGGGTTCGCGCCGGAGCTGCTCGAGGGCGAGTGAACGGCGACTCGATCCGGCGCTCTTTGACGCATTCCGTCAGCCCCGCGCGCGAGCATGCCGACCGTCGAGCGCGCGGGTCCCTACCGATTCTTCTTCTTTGAGAACGCGGGGCGCGAGCCGCCTCACATCCACGTCGAGCGGGACGCCTGCTTGGCGAAATTTTGGCTCAGGCCCGTCGCGCTAGCCTCGTCCATCCATTTCTCGTCGCGCGAGATCGGACGAATCCTTCGACTCGTAAGCGAACGCCGCGATCGGTTCGAGGAGGCATGGCACGAGTTCTTCCGTCCCTGACGTTGACGCGCGAGCGAAGGAGGTGAGGGTCACCGCGGACGAGCTGATCGTCGTGCTCCACGACGGTCGCCGGCTCTCCGTCCCGCTCGATTGGTTTCCGCGTCTACAACGCGCGTCCGAAGGGCAGCGCAACCAGTTCGAGCTGCTCGGCGGTGGACTCGGCATCCACTGGCCGGCGCTCGACGAGGATCTCAGCGTGCGCGGGGTGTTGCTGGGGATTCCATCCCGCTCGCGCTGACGACGCCCTCCGTCACGCCGCGCTTGCCAGGAACTCCACCACCGCGCGGTTCCACGCTTCCGGCTCCTCGAAGTACGGCGAGTGGCCCGCGCGCGGGATCGTGACGACGCGCGCGTGGCACGCCGGAGGGAGCTGCTTCGCGCTCGCGGCGATGAGCTCCGGTGAGAACAGCCCGTCGACGGCGCCGACGACGAGCAGCACTGGGCACGCGAGCTTCGCGAGCGCGGCGGCGTCGTGGCGCGCCGCGACGAGCCCCGGCAGCACGTCGGCGAGCTTCGGATCGCCGAAGCCGCCGAGCTGCTGGTAGAGCGTCGCGCGCTCGGGGCAGCGCTCGAAGAAGTCCGGCGCGACCGCGGGGTGTCTCCCTAACTCCTGGCTCGCGAAGCCGCCGCCGCGCCCGACGTTCGCCCAGGCCGCACGCAGCTCGGGCGTGTCGATCCCGCCGGGCGTGTCGGCCAGCACGAGCGAGCGCACGCGCGCGGGCTCGGCGAGCGCGAGGCCGAGCACGGCCCAGCCGCCCATCGATTGCCCCACGAGGTCGGCGCGCTCGATGCCGAGCTGAGAGAGCAGCATCGACAGATCGGCGCTTGCGCGCGCGGGCGTGTTCGGCCCGCCGCGCGCGCTCGAGCGCCCGAAGCCGCGCTGGTCCCACACGACGACGCGCCGCTCGCGCGCGAAGCGCGGGACTTGCTGGAACCACACGGCGTGGTTGCCGCCCGCGCCATGCGTCAGCACGAGCGGCGCGCCGTCGCCGATCGCCTCGTAGTAGATCCGCTCGCTTTCGCGCTCGAGGAAGCCGGTCTCGCGACGCATCGGGCCACGCTATCACGGCGAGCTCTCCGGAAGATTTCACTTGCCGAGGCCGAGCCGGCTCGGCTAACCAGCGACCGATGCAACGAACCGCGCAGAACCTGCTGGCCCTGGGCCTGCTCCTTACCGGGGCGGGAGTGGGCTAGCGCGCACTGCGCACAACGAAGCCCTCTCCCGCCGCGCCGGCCGGAGAGGGCTTCGTGTTTCAGGTCTCGTGAAGCGCGAGAGATCTCCCGGAAGGCGCCGCGGGCGGCGGCCCAACGAGGAGATCCCGTGCAATCGCAAGCTGAACACTCGAACCCGAATCCGAACGGCGCGCCTGCGCCAGCCGCCGCGCCGCGGCGCCGCATCACGATCTTCGACACCACACTCCGCGACGGCGAGCAAGCCGCCGGCGTCTGCTTCTCCGCGCAGGACAAGGCGGAGATCGCCGTCGGCCTCGAGGCGCTCGGCGTCGACGTGATCGAGGCCGGCTTCCCGGTGAATTCGCCAGAGGAGGCGGCGGCCGTGGCGGCCGTCGCGCGCGAGGTCCGAGACGCGAGCGTGTGCGCGCTCGCGCGTGCCGTGCCGCGCGAC
>DASTOI010000392.1:0-4841 GCA_035762585.1 Myxococcota bacterium | reverse complement strand
CGCACACCGGAACCGATCCCTACACGACGACGGCTTCGGAGAACCTGCTCACCCAGTTCCGCTCGCAGTTCCTCTCGAACGTCGCGACCGTCTACGACGACGCGATGCTGTTCAGCGGGCGCAACTTCGACGGCAGTACGGTGGGCGTCGCGTTCGTCGAAGCCGCCTGCACGCCGTGGCGCTTCGGCATCTCGCAGTTCCTCAGCCAGAGCGACTTCTATACGAGCCTGATCGCGGCTCACGAGCTGGGTCACAACCTCGGCGCGAATCACACCAGCAACGGGATCATGGCCCCATCCATTACGGGCGAGACCTACTTCAATCAGGCGAGCAAGGACGAGATCGCGTTCTATACCGACCCGCTCGCGTGCTTCGGGCTCGCCGCGCAGACCGCGAACGGTGCGCCCACGCTCGATCCGGTCGGCCCGCAGATGGTGAGCGAGGGGCAGACGCTGACGATCCCGCTCGCGGCGACGGATCCCGACGGCGACTCACTCACGTACGGCGCCACGCCGCTTCCGCAGGGCGCGTCGCTGACGACCGGCGGCGTGTTCTCGTGGACGCCGCTGCGCAGCGCGGCGGGCTGCAACGCGACGACGCAGGTCAACGTGCAGTTCACCGCGTCGGATGGCGCGCTCAGCGCGAACGAGACCGTCCCGATCTCGGTCGTCGACGCGAACACGAGCACGCCGCCGGCGCTCGCGGATCCGGCCGATCGCAGCGTCTACCTCGGTCAGCTCGTGCAGTTCCAGCTGCAGGCGAGCGACGCCGACGGCGACACGATCTCGTTCTCGTCGAGCAACCTGCCCGCCGGCGCAACGCTCTCCGCGAGCGGTGCGTTCTCGTGGACGCCGACCACGGCGCAGACGGCGGACATCTCCGTGCAGGCGACGGACTGCACCGGGCTCTCCTCGAGTCAGAGCGTGCAGATCGATGCGAGCCCCCAGCCGCAGCCGCATCTCACGGCGCTCTCGCAGACGACCGGTTGGTTCGGCGACACGATCACGCTCACGGGCACCGCGCTCTCGGGCGACTCGGTGATCGTCCGGTTCCGCAGCAAGAGCGCGACGATCCTCTCGCTCTCGGACACGCAGATCTCGCTAATCGTGCCGAAGATCAAGAAGAAGTACCGCAAGCGCGGCTTCCAGCCGGTAACGCTGACCCGCGACGGGGTCAGCGCGGACAACACGCTGTCGTTCGACTACGTGAAGCCGCAGTAACCCCGGCGGTGATTACGGCCGTGGCTCGCCCGGGTGATATGTCGTCGCGCCGCCCGCGAGCAGCTCCGCCTCGCTGAGCGGCACGCGCTTGGTCTCCTCGCGCGCGAAGAGCGGCAGCTGGTCCGCGTAGTGCGGCGAGCTCGCATCGAGCGTCGCGCTGCCGAATTGATGGATCGTCTCGATCGTCTGCGCGCCGCTCGCGTCCCAGGTCGAGAACAGGATCAGCGTGTCGCCGGTCTGCGATTCGAAGCGGCCGTCGTCGCCGAGCCGGTCGGTCTCGACGGCCCGTAATACATCGGGCCCGCCGCCGACGCCGAGATCGAGCGCGCCGCGCCGGATGCGATTCACTTCGGCCCACGGCGGATCGAGGCGGCCGTGATGGCGGCGCAGCGCTTGCGCCGCGTCGCGCAGCGCCGCGAGCGCATCGGGCGGCGGCTCGCCACGGCGCTGCGCGAGCACGATCGGCAACGCGGTCGCGACCGCCAGCGCCGCGCTCGGGTCGTCGGCCTCGGTCGTGAGCTGCCAGCGCGCGAGCACCTCGCGCGCAGCGCCGAGCTCGGGGTCGCCCGGCGCGACCCGCTCGAGCAGCTCGTCGACGATCTTGCGCGCCTCGCTCTGCTCCGAGTAGCGCTTGTCGAATTTGTAGGCGCGGAACTCCTCGGCGCTGATCGATTCATCCGCGCCGAACAGCTCGATGCCGCGCCGGCCGCGGTTCGTGTAGTACGTCTCGATCCCCGCCTCGGGCGGAAAATCCTCGGCGCGCGGGTTATCAGGGCCGCTCGTCGCTGCGAACGGCGTGTGGTTCATGTTGACGACGAAGCCGGAGCTCGGATTGATCGCGCGCGGCAGCGCATCGAACGGAAGCATCTCGCGCCAAATCAGGTCGCTGCGATCGCCGGGCAGGATCCCGCGCCAGTCGAAGCCCGGCGCGCGCTTCGGAATTCGCGCGTTGTAGAGATACGCGATATTCCCGGCGCGATCGGCGTAGACGTAGTTGATCGAGGGCGACGCGAAGATGCGCATCGCGGCGAGCCACTCGTCGAACGTGCGCGCGCGGTTCTGGCGGTAGAGCTGCTCGAGCTGGCGCAGCTCGCCCATGCCGGCGTTGCGGATCGCGTAGGTGCCGTGCGGACGCCGCAGCACCGGGCCGTGCTCGGAGCGCAGCGTCTCCATGCGCCGCGTGATGTGCAGCCGCCCCAACATCTTCACCGAGATCACGGCCTCGCCGCGCTCGAGCTCGCGCCACGCGCCGTCGAGCCGGTAGCGATCCGGATTCTCAGGGTCGATCTCGAGCCGGTACACGTCGGCGAGGTCGGGCAGATTCACCGTGTTCGCCCAGCCGAGCGTCGGGCCCGCGCCGTGCAGGACGACCGGCGAGCCCGGGAACACGCCGCCGGTCATCTCCCAACCTTCGTCGCTCTGGAGCCGCACCTCGTACCACGCGACCGGCCCGGTGTAGGGCTGGTGTGAGTTCACGAGCAGGCGCGTCGCACCGTCCGCGCTGCGGCGCGGCGCGACCGCGATCGCGTTCGAGCCGATCTCGTGCGGGCCGGTGAGAAGGCTCAGCGCCGCGCGCAGCGGCGGCTTCGGCGGATCGTCGGCGAACAGCGCGCTGAACGTGCGATCGAGCCCGTAGAAGAACGGCGTCTTGAACGCGAAGCCGGCGACGACGTCGACGCCGGTCAGCGGGAAGAGCCCGGGCAACGCGTCGCTCGCGTGCCGCGCGGCATAATGATTCACGCCGGCCGCGTAGCCCTCGGCGAGCGCGCGGACGTCGAGCGGAACCTCGCGCTCGTAGCGACGCGCGACGTCCTCGTAGACGCCGAGCAGCTGCGCGAGGTAGTCGAGCGGCGCGGCGCCCGGCCCGCTCACGCTCGCGAGCTTCCCGCGCGTCGCGAGCGCGACCTCCTGGATCGTGCGGAAGTCGTCCTCGCAGTGCGCCCACGCGAGCCCGTACGCGACATCGGCGTCGCGGCGCCCGCGGACGTGCGGCACGCCGAACGGATCGCGCGCGATGCGCGCGTCGTAATGCTTCGCGGCGGCGATCAGCGGCGCTGGATCGAAGTCGGGAGCGACCGGCCAGAACGCCCACGCCAGAAGCGCGAGAGCGGAGACGGCGAGCACTGCAGCAACGCGCACGAGAAGCTTCCGCATGGGCGGCAGGTAAGCAGGCGCGAGCGGGCCTCTGCAACGCGGTGGCCCTTTGGGGTCAGAACCGAAAGAGCCACTTCGAGGTCACGCCCCCTTCGGGCGGTCGTGCAGCGGGCCCTTCGGCAGCCGCCCGTCGACGTCGGTGAATCCGTAGATGTCGGCCAGCTCGCGCGATGCGAGCGCGCGGCCGCTGAAACGCATCACGTCGGGATCGCGCGCGAGCGCCGCGACCGCACGGCCGGTGAAGCGCTGCGACTCCGCGCCTCCGAAGTCGAGCTTCGGCATCGCCGCCTGCGCGCCTTGCAAGCGCTCCGTCAAAACGAGGCCGGGCCAGAGCGAGACGACCGCGACGCCGTGCGGCCGCAGCTCGTGCGCACAGTCCGCGGTGAGGCGATCGAGCGCGCACTTCCCGACGCCGTACGCGACGTGCCACGCGTACTCGCGCGCGCCCGACGAGGAGATGTTCGCGATCAGCCCGCGCTTCGCGGACGCCATCAGCTTCGCGGCGAAGTGGCTCGCGACGTAGGCCGAGCGCGTGCCGACGTCGATCATGTCGTCCCAGTTCGAGAGCGGCAGCTCCCAGAAGGGTTTCCCACTCGTCAGCTCGCGGGGAATCAGGAAGGCATTGTTGACGAGCACGTCGAGCCGGCCTTGCTCCGTCTCGATCTGCTTGAAGAGGCGCTTCACCTGCGCGTCGTCCCTGTGATCGCACGCGACCGCGACGCCCCGGCCGCCGGCAGCTGTTACGGCCTCGGCGGTCTCCGCGACCGTGCCGCCGAGCGGATGCGCGCCCTTCTTCACGCTGCGCCCGGTCACGTAGACCGCCGCGCCGAGCGCGCCGAGCTCGAGCGCGCAGCCCTTGCCGATGCCGCGCGAGGCGCCGGTGACGAGCGCGGTGCGCCCGGCGAGCGGAAGGTCGGCTGTGCGCGACATCGCGCGAGAGTGCCGCGCTGCGAAGGCCGCGACCAGGCGTGGCCGCGCGCAGCTAGCGCTTGCGCTTCGAGGAGAGGCGCGGCCGCGGGCGTGCACCGCGTGGCTCGGACGAGCGCGCGTCGGCCGCGAGCAGCTTCTTCGCGTCCGCCTCGACCCGCGTGCCTGCGAAGAAGTCCGGATTCAGCCGCGTGTAGAAGCGCACCGGGTTCGCGAACACGAAATCGCGGAACGCGCGCTCGTCGATGAAGCCGTGGTGCACGAGCTCGAACGCCTCGCCGAGAATCTCGGTCATGTCGGGCACGTCCCAGTGCCCGAGGTCGGAGCTGAACATCGCGTTGAGCTTGGCGCCGAACGGATTGCGCGCGTCGAACGCGAGCGCGACGCCGGGGTCGTCGGCCTCGCAGCAGAAGAAGAAGCTCGGCACGAACTGGTCGCGGATGTCTTCGGCCCGGCGGATGCCGCATGCCTGCCACTCGTCGAGCAGCGGCGGCTCCGGCTCGAGTCGGGTGAACGCATCCATCAGGCCGGGCACGCCGG
>DASTOI010000391.1:0-4854 GCA_035762585.1 Myxococcota bacterium | reverse complement strand
ACGTCGAACGGCAGCGCCTTGCGGTAGGGGCGGTCGCTGGTCATCGCCTCGACCGTGTCGGCCACGAGGATGATCCGCGACGGGAGCGGGATGCGGTCGCCGGCGAGCCGGTCCGGGTAGCCGCGCGTGGAGCCGTCGTACCACTCGTGATGGTGGCGCACGCAGGGCACCACGTCCGAGAGGAACTCGACGGGCTGGAGGATGCGCGCGCCGATCACCGGGTGCGTCTTGATCTCGTCGTACTCGGCGTCGGTCAGCTTCTCGGGCTTGAGGATCACGGCGTCGCGGACGCCGATCTTGCCGAGGTCGTGAAGGACGCCGGCGATGTAGACGCGCTCGATCTGGTCCTTCGGGAGCCCGAGCTCGCGGGCCATCTTCGAGGCGTAGACGCCGACGCGCTCGGAGTGGCCGCGCGTGTAGGAGTCCTTGGCGTCCACCGCCTCCGCCAGCGCCTTGATGGTCTGGATGTAGGCGATGCGCAGCTCCTGGTGCTTGTCGAAGAGCTGCTTGGTGCGGTCGCGGACGGTGACCTCGAGGCCGCGGTTCAGCTCCTGGAGCTTCAGGTTCTGCTCGCGCGTCACCTGGTTGAGGCGCCGGATCTCGCTCTTGAGATCGTGCGTGTCGAAGGCCTGCCGCAGCGTGGCCTTCAGCTCCTCGTCGTTCCACGGCTTGGTGACCAGCCGGAAGATCTCGCCGCGGTTGATCGCCTCGACCGCGACGTTCATCTCCGTGTAGCCGGTCAGCAGGATGCGGATGACGTCGGGGTGCCGCTGCCGGACGGACTGCAGCAGGTCGACGCCGCTGATCTCGGGCATCCGCTGGTCGGAGACGACCACCTGCGGGCGCTCGCGATCGAGGATCTCGAGCGCCTCCGAGCCGCGGTTCGCGGTCAAGACGCGGCACGGCTCGTTGCGGAGCAAGCGCTGCAACGCTTTCAGGATGTTCGCTTCGTCATCGATGAAGAGGACGCAGTGCTCCATGGAGCCTCCCGGCCGCCGCTACAGGAGCAAGCCGCGTGCCGTAGGCCCCTAAAAAAATTCCGCTGTGAAATCAAATACTTGCATCCTGTGTGCGCGGTCACCGTTCCCGTTCGTGGGAGGCTGGATCGGCGACAGCGGCGCAGCGCGCCGGCAAGCGGCCGGTCGCCTGCCGCGCGGCTGCCGCGCCGCGCAGCGGCAGCGCGCGCGCGAAGCGGCCGAAGCCGCTGGCGATCCGTCGGCTCGTTCCGGGCAGGGCCGCCTTCGGACCGGAGCGGATCCTGAACCTGGGAATCCGGGCTCATTCCGGCGTTGGAATTTCTTCACTTCGGTCCCGTTTTCGTGACACCTAGTTGCACATCGGCCCACTTCCCAGGCATGACGGTGTGCGCGTGGTGCCAAGACGTGATCGAGCGGCCGATGGGCGCGCAGGGCGCCCATCTCGTCAGCCACGGGATCTGCCGCGAGTGCCTGACCGAGGAGCTCGCGAAGCTCCGCCCGACCGTCACGCCCACGCCGCTGTTCGCGCTCCAGTCCGCGCTCGGCTGACCGGGTCCGCCTGATAGCGGCCGCAGCGCCGCGAAGCGTCGCGCGCAGCGAGCCGGAGGCGAGCGAAGTCAACGCGCTAGCGCGATTCCGAGCCGCTCGCGGCGATAGCTGCCGCTCTGCACCGCGTCGCACCACGCGCGGTTCGCGAGGTACCACGCGACGGTTTTCGCGAGCCCGGCTTCGAGCGTCGTCTTCGGCGCGAAGCCGAGCTCGCGCGAGATCTTCGAGTCGTCGATCGCGTAGCGGCGATCGTGCCCCGGCCGGTCGGTGACGAAGCGCTTCAGCGCGGCGTAGCTCGCGAGGCCCGCCGCGCGCAGCGCGTCGTTCTTCGCCGCCGGATGCGCGCGCTCGAGCTCGGCGCACAGGCGGTCGACGATCTCGAGGTTCGTGCGCTCGTTGCGCCCGCCGACGTTGTAGGTCTCGCCCGGCTTCCCGCGCTCGAGTACCGCGAGCACGGCCTCGTTGTGGTCCTCGACGTAGATCCAGTCGCGCACGTTGCCGCCGTCGCCGTAGATCGGCAGCGGCTTCGCCTCGAGCGCGTTCAGGATCATCAGCGGCATCAGCTTCTCGGGAAACTGGTAGGGCCCGTAATTGTTCGAGCAGTTCGTGCCGAGCGTCGCGAGCCCGTAGGTGTGGTGGTACGCGCGCACGAGGTGATCGGCGCCGGCCTTCGACGCGGAGTAGGGCGAGTTGGGCGCGAACGGCGTCGTCTCGCTGAAGCGCCCGCTCGCGCCGAGCGAGCCGAACACCTCGTCGGTCGAGATCTGCAGGTAGCGGAACGCATCGCGCGCGGCGCCGGAGAGGCGCGCGAGGTGCGCGCGCGACGCCTCGAGCAGCTGCAGCGTGCCGAGCACGTTCGTGTTCACGAACGCGAGCGGGCCGTCGATCGAGCGGTCGACGTGCGTCTCGGCCGCGAAGTTCAGCACCGCGCTCGGCGCGTAGCGCGCGAAGATCGCGTCCATCGCCGCGCGGTCGGCGATGTCGGCCTGCTCGAACGCGAAGCGCGGGTGCGCGGCGACCTCGCGCAGGCTCTGCAAGTTCCCCGCGTATGTGAGCTTGTCGACGACGACGATGCGCGCGTCGCTGCGCGCGAGCGCGAGCCGCACGAAGTTCGTACCGATGAAGCCCGCGCCGCCCGTGACGATCCAGCTGCTCATGCGATCGCGTCGCCCATCCCTATTAGAGGTAGGTGCCGGACGGCGCGCTGGCGGGCAGGCGCTTGCGTGTGCGGCGGTAGCTCTCGACCTCGGCGAGCAGGTCGTCGGTCTCGACCGGCGGGACGTCCGCGGGCGCGCACTCGCTGCTCGCCTTGCGGCGCAGCACCGCGTGCATCAGCTGCACCCAGTCGCCGATCGACGGCTCGCGGAAGCGCCCGACGACGTCGGCCCAGTCGACGCCGCCGAACAGCGTGCGGCCGGCGCGCTTCTCCGCGCGCTGCGCGTGGATGCGGAGCGCAGCGACGACGTCGTCCGGGTAGCTCGGCGTTACCTCGACCACGCGCTCGAAGCGGCCGGGCTGCACGAACGCGGGGCGCAGCGTGTCCGGGTGCGACGTCGAGCCGACCAGCAGCGTCTTCGGCGCCGCGACCGTGCGATCCGCGAGCTCGCAGAGGAAATCCATGATCGGACCGATCGGCAGATCGCTCCGCCTTCCTCCGATTTCCTCGGCCTGGAAGAACTCGAGCTCGTGGAAGAAGACGGTGGTCGGCGGCATTTCGCCGAGCGTCTGGCCCCAACCCTCGAGCAGCTCGCCGACCTGGCCGCCGCGATGGACGATCTCGAGCGCGAGGTTCGGGACGTGGACGTGGAGGAACGCGGTCTTCGCGCTCGTCGCGAGCGCCTCGGCGAGCAGCGTCTTGCCGGAGCCCGCTTGGCCGATCAGCAGCAGCCCCGTGGGCGGGAACGTTCCCCACGCCTCGTACTTCTCAGGGTTGGTCACGCCGCACGCGTAGGTCATCACCTCGTCCTGCGCGTCGCGTAGCCCACCGATCTGCTCGGGGGTGACGTTCGGCGAGGCACGCAGCTTGGTCGCCTTCGCGAGCTGCGGCAGCTTGCGCGCCGCGCTGTTCCACAGATTGGTCGCGCGCTCTTGCTGGATCGCCGCTTCGCTCATCGCAGCCTCGCATCCGAATCTTCGCCAGCTTAGGCTGATGCCCCATGGCCCGCATCGAAGCGCTCGACGGGGAGCGGCTCGCGCTCGCGCTCGAGCACCTGCGCCGAGTCGACGCGCGGCTCGCGCGCGTGATCGACGCGCACGGCCCGTGCACCATCGCGCCGCGCGGCGACCCGTACCGCTACTTGGTGCGCTCCATTCTTTATCAGCAGCTCGCGGGCAAGGCGGCGGCGACGATCGAGCGCCGCTTCAAGGCGGGCTTCGCGGGCCGCATCCCCGCGCCGGCGGTGCTCGCGGTGCAGCGCGCGACGAAGCTGCGCAGGTTCGGCCTCTCGCGACAGAAGGCGGCGGCAGTGAAGGCGGTCGGCGCTGCGTTCGCGAACGGGCTCGTGAGCGCGCGCCGCATTCCTCATCTCGCCGACGACGCGATCGTCGCCGCGGTCACGCAGATCCGCGGCGTCGGCGAGTGGACCGCCCACATGCTGCTGATGTTCTCGCTCGGCCGGCCCGACGTGCTGCCGGTCGGTGATTACGGCGTGCGCAAGGGCGCGCAGAAGCTCTACGGCCTGCGCGACCTCCCGAAGCCCGACGCGCTCGCGGAGCTCGCCGAGCCGTGGCGGCCGTTCCGCACGGTCGGCAGCTGGTACCTGTGGCGGGCGCTCGAGATCGTCACGCCGGAGTAGACGCGGCTCCCGCCCTCGCGAGCGGGAGCCGCACCTTCTTCACTTCGGCTGCCAGGTGTACGTGAGTCCGATCTTGTACATGCGCCCGCGCGCGTCGTGCGTGAACGGGTCGTAGTTCAGATCGGTCGACGCGAACGGCGGGTCCTCGTCGGTGAGGTTCTGGATCGAGAACGAGAGCGCCGTGCTCTCCTCGAACAGTCGCACCACGTAATGCGCGTCGAGCACGAATAAGTTGTCGATCTTCGCGAGCGCGGGCAGCGCCGGGGCTCGGTCCACGTAGCTCGTCGTGTAGTGGCCGACGAGCGACGCCGTGTGGATCCCGCGCGTGTACTTCGTGAACACGTCAGTCTTGAGCTCGGGGAGCGGTTGGAAGGGCGACGTGCCGTCGTTGATCAGGCCGTTGAAGTCGTCGCCCTCTGCGAGGAACACGCCGGCAATGTCCAGGAAGTCATCGGATTCGTACTCGATCCGGTACGAGCCCTGGCTTCCGACCGCGAGCGCGCCACCGAACACGTCGTCGAACTCGTACTGGA
>DASTOI010000390.1:0-3821 GCA_035762585.1 Myxococcota bacterium | reverse complement strand
GGCGCTCGTGCGGCTGAACCATCTCCAGCTCTACGTCGAGCACACCTTCTCGTATCCGGGGCACGAGGTCGTCTGGCGCGACGCATCGCCGCTCACCGCGGAGGACGTGCGCTGGCTCGACAAGCTCTGCGCTGCGCACGGAATCGAGCTCTGCGCCAACCAGAACACGTTCGGGCACATGGGGCGCTGGCTCGTGCACGAAGCGTATCGCGCGCGCGCAGAGTGCCCGGATGGCTTCACGACGCGCTTCGGCGCGAAGCTCGCGCCCGGCTGTCTCGCGCCGACGCCGGAGAACGCGAGCTTCGCCGTCTCGCTCTGCCGCGAGCTGCTCACGCACCACCGCAGCCAGCGAATCAACATCGGCTGCGACGAGACGTTCGAGCTCGGGCGGGGCGCCAGCGCGCGCGACGTCGCGGCGCGCGGCAAAGCGCGCGTCTACTGGGAGCACTTGTTACGGATCGCGAACCCGCTGCGCGAGCACGGCTGCGAAGTGCTCTTCTGGGGCGACATCCTGCGCGACCACCCGGATCTGGTTCGGGAGCTGCCGCGCGATGGCATGACGGCGCTGGTCTGGCACTACGAGCGCCCGTTCGAGACGCCGCCGCTCCCTCCCGGCGTCCTGCCGTTGCTCGCGGACTTCGGGATCAGCGAGCGCGCGTTCCGCGGCTTCAGCGCGCAGACCGAGGCGTTCGCGGCGGCGGGTCTCCCGTTCTGGGTTTGTCCCGGCACGTCGACTTGGAACTCGTTCCTCGGCCGCTGGACGAATGCGCGCGAGAACCTGCGCGACGCCGCGAGCGTCGGCCTGGCGCGCGGCGCGCGCGGATTCCTGATCACCGATTGGGGAGACAACGGACACCATCAACCGCCGAGTGCGAGCTGGCTGCCGCTCTGCGCGGGCGCGGCGCTCGCGTGGTGCGGCGCCGCGAATCGCGAGCTGCCGCTGGCGGCGCTGCTCGACCGCTACGTATTCCGTGACAAGGCCGGCGTGCTGGGCGAGCTCGCGATCTCGCTCGCCGACGCTTATCAGGGAACCGGGCTCGAGTGCCTGAACGGAAGCCCGCTCTTCAGCGCGCTCGTGCGCGGCGGAATGCTCCGCAGCAGCGGGCGCGCCGATGCAGCGAGGTTGGAGGCGACGCTCGCAGGTCTCGACTCCGCGCTCGCGCGGCTCTCTCGCGCGCGCGCGGCGGCGCGGGACGGCCGGCTCGTTCCGCGCGAGCTCGGCGCGGCCGCGCGCCTCGCCCGCCAGGGCGCGTGGCGGATTGCGCGCGACGCGGGCCTGCCCGCGCCGAGCGACGCCGCGTTGCGCGAAGACCTCGCGGATGCAATCGAGCGGCAACGCGCCGCCTGGCTCGCGCGCAGCCGGCCGGGCGGTCTCGCCGACAGCCTCGCGCGGCTCGAGGCTGCGCAGAAAGCGAATTGAGCGCGCAGCTGCACGCGAGTCACCGCGCCGCGTTCAGGCAATTCCGGCTCAAGCTGCCCCGCGAAACGCACGATACGTGCTCCGTCTTTGTCGGGAGGAGACGGTGCCGAAGCTACGCGTTCTGTTTTTGGCGGGGCTGATCGCTGGTGTGACCTTCGGCGGAGCGGCGCTGCGCGCCGAGCCCGCGCGCGACGATCAGACGCGCGCCACGTTCCTGCTGCTGCTCACGAAGTACGTCACGTGGCCTGATGACGCATTCTCGTCGCCGTCCGCGCCGATCGTCGTTGCGGTCGTCGGCAATCCGAAGCTCGCCTCGGCGCTCGAGAGCCTCTCGACGGATCAGAAAGTCGCCGGCCGCGGCTTCGAAATCCGCGCGGTCCCCGACGCCTCCGCGACCTCGGGCGCGCACCTCGTCTTCGTCGACGAATCGCAGTCTGGCGCGCTCGCGAGCGCGAGCCCGCTGCGCATCACCGAGGATCCGAAGAAGCTCGGGAGCACCGACATCGCGATCCGCCTCGAGGGCGACCGCGTCGCGTTCGCGGTGAACCGCAAGGACGTGTCGCGCCGCGGGCTCAAGCTGAGCTCGAAGCTGTTGAAGCTGGCGTCGAGCTTCGAATGATGGCCGTGCAGACGACGAGCTCGCTCCGCCGCACGCTCGCGCGGGCGATGATGCTGACCACGGGCGGTGCGCTCACCGTTTCGTTGGTCGCGCTGCTCGGTCTGCAGACGAAGCTCACGGCCGAGGGCGAAGCGGATGCGCTCGCCAGCGTCGGCAGCGTGATCGCGACGTTCTCGAAGCCCGCGCTCGAGTTCGACGACCCCGAAGCCGCGCGCGAAGCGCTGGCGCCGTTCGCAGCGCAGCCCGGCGCCGAATACGCAGCGCTCGTGCGCCCGAACGGCGACGTGTTCGCGACCTGGGGCGTCGTCCCGAAGGATCTCGGGGTGCTGGCCGCCGGCGAGAGCGAGCTCTCGCTGCTGTCGGCCGAGGCGACCTACCGCACGCCGATTTCCACCGATGGCAAGCAGCTCGGCGTGCTCGTGATGCACAAGAATCTCGAGGTCGCGCTGAACGAGCTGTACTGGACCACCGGCGTGATGCTCGGCATCGCGGCGCTTGCATTCGGGCTCGCGTCGACCGTTTCTTCGAAACTGCGCGAGGGCATCGCCGCGCCGCTCGCGACGCTCGCGCGCAGCGCGGAGGCGATGGCGGGCGGCGACCTCTCGGCGCACGCACGCATCGAGCGCGAGGACGAGATCGGCAGCCTCGCGGCCAGCTTCAACCGCATGTCGGCCGGCGTGCGCGGCCTGGTCGTGCAGGTGCGCGAGGCCACCAACTCGGTGACGCGCGAGTCCGAGCGGCTTTCGAAGGCGAGCGACGCGATGTCCACCGAGGCGCGCGCGCACGAGCAGACCGCGACCAGCATGGCGAGCTCCGTCGAAGAGCTCGGCGCGCAGGTGAGCGAGCTCAGCGAGACCGCGACGTCGCTCGCGAAGAACGCTGCGCAGGCGAGCGAAGCCGCCGCGGCGACCGATCAGGCGCTCTCCCGCTCGGCGAGCGGCATCGGCCAGCTGTTCGGCACCGTCGACGAGACGGCGGCGTCCGTGCTGCAGATGACGACCGCGGTGCGCCAGATCGCCGGCAACGCGGCGCAGCTCGACACCGCCACGCGCGAGACCGCGCAGTCGATGCTGAAGCTCGACGAGGCGCTGCGCGAGGTCGAGAGCAACGCGCGCGAGAGCCACAGCGCGACGCGCGAGGCGGCCGAAGCGGCGCGCAGCGGTGAGCGCGCGGTCGAGGCCGCGGTCGGCGGAATGGGCGAAGTCGCGAGCAGCTTCGGCGAGGTGGAGCGCATCGTCTCCGACCTCGCGACGCGCTCGAAGGCGATCGAACAGGTGCTGCGCGTGATCGAGGAAGTCGCCGATCAGACCAACCTGCTCGCGCTGAACGCGGCGATCATCGCTTCGCAGGCGGGCTCGCACGGACAGGCGTTCTCGGTGGTCGCGAGCGAAGTGAAGAGCCTCGCGCGCCGCACGGCCGGCTCCGCGCGCGAGATCGGCGCGTCGATCGGCGCCGTGCTGCAGGGCATCGACAGCGCGGTCGTCGCGACCAGCGCGGGCGCCGAGCGCGTGCGCGAGGGGACGCGTCGCTCGCAGGAGGCCGGCGAGGCGCTGCGCGCGATCCGCACCAGCGCGGAGCGCTCGAACGGCGCGGTCGACAAGATCGCCAGCGCCGCCAGCGAGCAGATGCGCGGCGTCGAGACGCTCTCGGCCGAGCTGCTGCGCGTGCGCAACATGGTCGACGAGATCGCGCGCGCGACGCGCGAGCAGGACAACGCAGGCACCGAGATCCAGCGCGGCGTCGAGACGGTCCGCACGCTCGCCGACGGCCTGAAGCGCGCGA
>DASTOI010000389.1:0-4825 GCA_035762585.1 Myxococcota bacterium | reverse complement strand
CACGGTGCGCACCGTGCGGAAGCTCATGCAGAGCATCGGCTTCGGCGGCGTCGCGGCCGCGCTGCTCACGTTGACGCAGGTCGAGAGCGCGGAGGCCGCAGTCGTGGTGATGTGCCTCGGAAACATGCTCGGCGCCGCCGTCGCCGCGGGCTTCGGCAGCAACCACCTCGACGTCGCGCCGCGCCACGCGGGCGCCGTGATGGGCCTCTCGAACACCGCCGGCACGATCCCCGGCGTGATCGGCGTGACGCTCAGCGGCTGGCTGGTCGACGTCACCGGCTCGTGGTCGATCGTGTTCATCGTCGCCGCCGGCATCAAGCTGTTCGGTCTCGCGTTCTTCCTGGTCTTCGCGAAGGGCGAGAAACAGTTCGACTGACGCACTACGTTGCCGAGCGCGAGGTCCCGCCATGCAGAGCGCTGCCTCTGTCACCACCGCCGACCTGATGGATCCCGACCGCTTCGTCGCGCGCGGCTATCCGCACGAGGCGTGGGCGGTCCTGCGACGCGAAGCGCCCGTGAAGTGGTTCGCGTTCGAGGGCGCGCGGCCCGGCTTCTGGGCGATCACGAAGCGCGCCGACATCGTCGCGCTCTCGAAGGAGCCCGAGAAGTTCCGGATCGAGCCGCGCACGGCGGTGTTCGCGGAGAGCCCGCCGTCGAGCGAGCGCACGCTCGAGACGCGCCACCTGCTGACGATGGATCCACCGGATCACGCCGTCTATCGCAAGCTCGCGAGCGCGTGGTTCACGCCGCGCGCGATCGAACAGCGGCGGCCCGAGATCGAGAAGCTCGCGCGCGAGCTGCTGGATGCATTGCCGCGGGAAAACGAGTTCGATTTCGTCGTCGACTTCGCGGCGCCGCTCACGCTCTCGGTGCTGGCCGACATGTTAGGGGTGCCGCGCGACGACTGGCAGCGACTGTTCGATTGGACCAACCGGCTGATCGGCTTCAGCGATCCCGAGTTCCAGCAAGGCCAGCCGAAGCTCTCGGACGAGCGCGCGGCGCGCGAGCTGTTCGCGTACTTCGCCGAGCTCGCGGCCGAGCGCGTCGCGCGGCCGACCGGCGATCTCACGAGCGTGTTGGCGAGCGCTCGTGTCGGCGGCGCGCCGCTCCCGGCGAACGACCTGCTCTCCTACTACCAGCTGCTCGTCGCCGCCGGCAACGAGACCACGCGCAACGCTGCGAGCGGCGGCTTGATGGCGCTGATCGATCACCCGGAGGAATTCAGCAAGCTCCGCGCGAACCCGGGCCTCGTGAATCACGCCGTCGAGGAGATCGTGCGCTGGACCACGCCGGTGATCCAGTTCTGCCGCACGCCGATCGCCGACTTCGAGCTGCGCGGCCAGCGCATCCGCGGGGGCGAATCGATGTGCCTGTTCTACGCGTCCGCGAATCGCGACGAGGAGGCGTTTCCCGACCCTGAGAAGTTCCGCGTCGATCGCAATCCGAACCCGCACCTCGGCTTCGGGATCGGCGAGCACTTCTGCCTCGGGGCGAGCCTCGCGCGGCTCGAGCTGCGCGTGATCTTCGCCGAGCTCGCGAAACGCTTCGCCCACTTCGAGTACGCCGCGCCGCCCGCGCGCATGCGCTCGAGCTTCATCGGCGGCGTGAAGCGGATGCGGGTGCGCTACCGGCAGGCGTGAGGCCTGCGGCGCGTCAACGCACCCTCCCGTTCCTCGAGATCGGCGGCTGGACGCGTGCGGTCGCCGTCGAGGTAGGTCACGACGACTCGCTTCGTTCTCTCGACGAATCGCACGAGCTGAGCGGCGCGCCGACGAAGGGCCCCGACATCGACTTCAAAAATTGGGCATCGCTCGCCTCGCGGCCCGATGTAGCGATCACTCCGATTCTTTCCATGGCCATTGACTTCGTGCCCGTCATCGCGGTTACGTCGCGCGTCTCGGGAGGAAGCCCATGGGCGCTCGCGCCATCCGCTGGCTCATCACGTTGTTTGCCGCCGCCGGCTCGCTGCCGGCGATAGCGGAGGCGCCGCCGTTCGCGCGCACCGAGCAGCGCGCCGCGTGCAGTCATTACGACGCGCTGCGGCGCCCGTTCTTCGGCGACACGCACGTGCACACTTCCTACTCGTTCGACGCGAACCTGGGCGGCACGCGCAACACGCCGCGCGACGCCTACCGCTTCGCGAAGGGCGAAGAGCTCGGGCTGCAGCCCCACGACGCGAGCGGAAAGCCGCTGCGCAGCGCAAAGCTGCGCCGCCCGCTCGACTTCACCGTCGTCACCGATCACAGCGAAACGCTGGGCGAGGTGCGCATCTGCCGCAGCGACGATCTGCCCGGCCACGACTCGGATTTTTGCTGGATCTACCGGAACCTCGGGCCGGGCGCGCTCGGCCCGCTCGCGCTGCGCGTGATCACGCAGCGCGAGCACTACCCGCAGATGTGCGGCGAGAATGATCGCCTCTGCATCGAGGCCGCGGGCGCGGTGTGGCGCGACATCCAGGCCGCCGCCGAAGAGGCCTACGACCGCAGCGCCGCATGCTCGTTCACGAGCTTCGTCGGCTACGAATGGACCGCCTCGTTCGCGCTCGGCGCGAACATGCACCACAACGTGATCTTCCGGAACGAGAAGGTGCCCGCGCTTCCGAGCAGCTACGTCGAGACGCCTTCGCTTTACGAGCTGTTCACGCGCCTCCAGCGCGAATGCATCGAGGGCACGCCCGGCTGCGACGCGCTGACGATCCCGCACAACTCGAATCTCTCGGGGCCCGGCTTGATCTTCGAATCGGCGCGCATCACGAAGCGCGAGGAGGCTGGCGCGCGCGTCGATCGCGAGGAGGCGAGACTGCGCCAGCGCTGGTCGCCGCTGGTCGAGATCTCGCAGCACAAGGGCGACAGCGAGTGCCTGCTCGGCGGCGACACGACCGACGAGGCCTGCGGCTTCGAGAAGCTGCCGTATAACAGCTTCGCGGGCGTGACGCGCTTCGCTGCGCTGAACCCTGCGAGCGATCAGGCGCCGCAGCGCGCCGCGATGGTGCGCGAGGCGCTGAAGCGCGGCATCGCGCTCGAGCGCGAGCTCGGCGTGAATCCGCTGAAGATGGGAATCGTCGCGAGCACCGACACGCACCTGGGAACGCCGGGACTGACGGACGAAGATCAGCCGAGAGGTCACGGCGGCGCGGGCGTGATGGGCGCGATCGCCGGCCTGCCCGACGACATCGAGTACAACCCCGGCGGCCTCGCGGTGTTGTGGGCCGAAGAGAACTCGCGCGATGCGCTGTTCGCCGCGATGCAGCGGCGCGAGGCGTACGGCACGAGCGGCACGCGCCCGGTCGTGCGCTTCTTCGGCGGCTGGGACTACGGCGCCGAGCTGTGCAGCGATGCGCGGCTCGTCGCGAAGGGTTATCAGGGCGGCGTGCCGATGGGCGGCGACCTGCCGCCGCGGCCGAGCGACGCGCGCGCGCCGAGCTTCGCGGTGCTGGCGCTGCAAGACGCCGGCACGCCCGAGGCGAAAGGCACACCGCTGCAGCGCATCCAGATCGTGAAGGGCTGGGTGGACGCCAAAGGCGTGACGCACGAGCGCGTCGCCGACGTCGCCGGCGGCGACAACGGCGCGAGCGTCGACCTCGAGACCTGCGAGCCGCGCGGCGAGGGCGCGAAGCAGCTCTGCGCGGTCTGGCGCGATCCCGACTTCGACGCGAAGCAGGGCGCGTTCTACTACGCGCGCGTGCTCGAGAATCCGACCTGCCGCTGGAGCCAGCGCATCTGCCGCGCGGCAAAGGTCGACTGCAGCGCGCCCAACCGCGTCCCGCCGAATCTCGCCGGCTGCTGCAGCGAGGTCGCGAAGCCGACCGTTCAGGAGCGCGCCTGGACCAGCCCGATCTGGTACGAGCCGCGAGAGTGACCCTTCCTCGCAAAGGAATGGCTGCGCTTCCCTGACGCGTCATGTTGGCCGCGCGCTCGGAGGCCACGATGCGCGGCGACTCCCGACTCTCTCCGTTCGGACGCGTGCTGCGACGCTGGCGCAGCGCGCGCGGCATGAGCCAGCTGGGCCTCGCGACCACGGCGGCGACGTCGACGCGGCACCTCTCGTTTCTCGAGACCGGCCGCGCGCAGCCGAGCCGCGAGATGGTGCTGCGGCTCGCGCACGCGCTCGACGTGCCGCTGCGCGAGCGCAATGCGCTGCTCGGCGCCGCGGGCTTCGCGGCGGTCTACCGCGAGAGCGCGCTCGACGCGCCGGGCATGAGCGCGCTGCTGCGCGTCATCGAAATCATGCTCGAGCGCTTCGAGCCGTTCCCGACCTACCTCGTCGACCGCTGCTTCCGGGTGCTGCGCACGAACCGCGCCGGCGCGCAGGCACTGCGCGCATTCGCGAGCGACGCGCCGCTCTGGCGCGAGCGCCCACTCAACTTGTTGCGGGTGACGCTGCACCCGGACGGGCTCCAGTCGCAGCTCGTGAACTTCGCGCAAGTGGCGGCGGTGCTGCTGGCGCGCCTCGAGCGCGCGCTCGCGGCCGCCGGCGACGACCCCGAACTCGCCGCGCTCGAGCGCGAGCTGCGCGCGCTGCCCGGCGTCCCCGAAGCGGACGTGCTGCCGGTCGCAGTGGAGCCGGTGCTGCCGCTCCATCTGAAGCGCGGCGAGCTCGAGCTGAAGCTCTACACCGTGCTGGCGCAGGTGAGCGCGGCGCAGGACGTGACCGCGGCCGAGCTGCACGTCGAGACGCTGATGCCCGCGGACGCGGCGAGCGAGGCGGTGCTGCGCTCGCTCGCCGCGGCGACGTCGCAGACCGACTCAGGATGACCATCACCGCACGCCGAGGGCCGGGCGCACGCGGAGGCCACTGTTCGACTTCGCTCGGCTCCGAAGACTCC
>DASTOI010000388.1:0-4988 GCA_035762585.1 Myxococcota bacterium | reverse complement strand
CCGGCCGCGCCGCGTCCGCGGAGCCCGCAAGGAGCACCCGCGCTCCACCGCGGCTCAACCGCGAAACAACTCCTCGCGCAGATCCTTCCCCTCGTGCTCGGCGAGCGCATCCACGTGAGCGAGCGCCGCCGCGTCCAGCTTCTTCGGTACGCGAATCTGCACCACCACGTACAGATCCCCGGCCGGTGCGCCGCTCGGATCAGGCACTCCCTTCCCGCGAAGCCGCAGCTTGCGGCCGCTGTCGGTGCCGGCGGGAATCGAGACCGTCGCGCGGCCGTCGAGCGTCGGAACCTCGATCTGCGCGCCGCGAATCGCCTCGCTCACCGTGATCGGCACCTCGACGAGGACGTCGCGGCCGTCGCGCTCGAACACCGGATGCGGGCGGATGCGGATCGTCGCGTAGAGATCGCCTCGCGGTCCGCCGCCCGGCGAAGCGCCGCCCTTGCCGGGGAGCCGGATGCGCCCGCCGTCGGCGACGCCTCGCGGAATGCGCACCGTGATGTTCTCGCTGCCGCCCGCATGCGCGAGCGTGATCTTCTTCTCGCCGCCGTGCACCGCCTCGAGGAAGTCGAGCTCGAGCTCGGCCTCGACGTCGGGCCCGCGTAGATTTCGGCCGAAGCCGCCGCGCGCGCCGCCGCCGAACATGCGGCTCAGCAGCTCCTCCATGCCGCCGGCCCCGCCCTGCCCGAACTCGCCGAAGTCGAAGCCGGCGCCGTGCTGGCCGCGAAACGCCTGCCCGAAGTCCGCCTGCGCGCGGCGCGCCGCGTTGGCGTCGAAGCCCGCCTGCAGCGCGATCTCGCCGAACTCGTCGTACGCGGCGCGCTTCTCGGGATCCGAGAGCACGTCGTACGCGCGCGACACGTCCTTGAAGCGCTGCTCGGCCTGCTGGTTTCCGGGGTTTGCGTCCGGGTGATATTTCTTCGCGAGCTTGCGATACGCCTTGCGCAGCGCGTCGGCGTCGGCGTCACGCGCGACGCCGAGCGTCTCGTACAGGCTCTGCGACTTCTCAGGCATCTCGCGGACCGCGCTCCATCAGGTAGACCGTCACCCCGAGCACGGTCAGCTCCGTCCGTACCACGAAGCCGAAGCGCTCGTACCAGCTCGCATTGTTGGTCGAATCCGTTTCGAGATACGCACGCTGCCGGAGAGCGTCAACCGCGCGCAGCCAGTCCGCGACGAGCGCGCGGCCGACGCCGCCGCGCTGCAGCTCGGGATCGACGCCGAGCGTCGCGAGATAGGCGTGTGGCGCGAGGGGGCGATGCAGCTGCAGCGCCTCCGCGACCGCGGACCAACGCGCGGCCACGCGCGGCCCCTGCGCGAGAAGCATTCGCAGCAGCGCGAGCCAGCTCGGCCGGCCGAGCGTCTGAGTTCCCGGCGCGAGCGCGATGCGAACGCCCGCGAGACGGCCCGCGCTGCGCGCCGCGGCGATCGCGCCGCGCGCGTGCGCGACGGGCAACACGGCGCGCATGCCGGCCACGTTGCTGCGCTCGCGCCGCAGCGCTCCGCCGGGTGCGACCACGCGGTTCATCGCGTTGTCGCGGAACGCGCGGCCGAGCAGCGCCGCCGCGCGATTCAGCTCGTCGCGGCGAAGCGGCGAGATCGCGATGGCAGCGGCTTCTCGCGGCGGCGAGCCGCTCGCGCTCACGCGTGCGCGGCCCGGCGCAGATCCTCCCGCAGGTGCCGCGCCGCGAGCAGGTAGAAGAGCGTGCCCAGCGCGCCGGCGACCGCGAGCACGACCGCCAGCGAGTAGCGCACCGCGAGCTCGCCGTGATGCGCGAACACGGTGTCGTTCAGCAGGCCGACCGTGGGCGGGCCGAACGCGTAGCCGATCATCGTCGTGATGAAGAGCATCAGGCCGCTCGCGACGGCGCGCATCGGCGGCGGCGCGAGATTCTGCACGGTCGCGAAGCTCGGCCCCTGATAGAACGCGGCGATTGCGAGCCCGGGCGTCGAGATCACGAGCGCCATCACCGGGTCGCCGTGAAACAGGAACGCGAGCGTGAACGGGAGCGGGGCGAGGCCCGCGAGCGAGGCCGCCCACATCCACCAGCGCGGGTCTCGGCGGCCGAGCCGGTCGGCGATCCAGCCCGCGAGGATCGAGCCGAGCGCTCCGCCGACGCCGATCGGCCAGCCGAGATCGCCGGCCTCGCTCGAGGAGAGGTGGTGGACTCGCCGCAGGAACGTCGGCGCCCAGACCGAGAACGCGTAGCCCGCGAACGCCATCGAGCCCATCGCGGTCGCCAGGTAGACGAACGAGCGCTGGCGCATCAGGTGCCGCAGCACCTCCGCCACGGGCGGCGAAGGCGCGGGATTCGTGCGCGCGGGATCCGAGCGCCCGCGCTTCGGCTCCTTCACCGTGAATCTGACGAGCAGCGCCAATAACAATCCCGGCAGGCCGACGAGCAGGAAGGTCGCGCGCCAGCCGAACGTGTCATCGAGCACACCGCCGACCTTGAAGCCGAACAGCGTGCCGACGTGGATGCCGACCGCATAGATCCCGAGCGCGGTCGCGCGCCGATCGACCGGGAAGTAATCGGAGAGCAGAGAGTGCGCCGGGGGCGAGAGCGCGGCCTCGCCGACGCCGACGCCGATTCTCGCCGCGAGCATCTGCGGGAAGCTCTGCGCGAGGCCCGAGAGCGCGGTCATCCCGCTCCACAGCGCGAGCCCGAGCGCGATGATCGTGCGCCGCACCCAGAGATCGGCGAGGCGCGCGATCGGCAGCCCGAGCGTCGCGTAGAACACCGCGAACGCGAAGCCGGTCAGCATGCCCATCCAGAAGTCCGAGACTTCGAGATCGCGCTTGATCGACTCGAGCAGGATCCCGAGGATCTGGCGATCGATGAAGTTGAACACGTAGGCGAGGAACAGCAGCGCGAGCACGTAGTTCGCGTAGGCGGGCGTGATCGTGTCCGTGCCCGCGCGCTGTCGCGAATCGTTCATGCGACGCGACTAGAGGCCGAGATTGCGACGAATGCGCGCGAGCGGCTCGCTCGTGTCGGGCACGAACTCGCGTCCGGATAGCTGCTCGAACGCCTCGATGTAGCGGCGCGCGGCCTCGACGCGCACGTCGTCGGGCAGCGCCGGCGGCGCGCCCTGTCCCTGATAACCGCGCTCCGCGACGAGCCAGCGCCGCACGTACTCCTTGTCGAGCGCCCGCGGATCGGCGCCCGCCGCGAGGCTCGCCTCGTAGCCGTCGCGGTACCAGTAACGCGACGAGTCGGGCGTGTGGATCTCGTCGGCGACGACCAGGCCGCCGCTCTCGTCGAGACCGAATTCGTACTTCGTGTCGACCAGGATCAGGCCGCGCGGCGCCGCCCACGACGTGCCCGCGGCGAACAGCTTCAGCGCGAGCGCCTCGGCGCGGTCGAAGAGCTCCGCGCTCAGCACGCCGCGGCGCAGGAGCTCGGCGCGCGAGATGAGCTCGTCGTGCTCGCCCTTCTCCGCTTTCGTCGTGGGCGTGACGATCGGCTGCGGCAGTGGCGCGTGCTTCGCGAGCCCGTCCGGGATGCGGTGACCGCAGTACTCGCGCGCGCCGTTCGCATACGCGGTCCAGATCGAGGTCGAGGTCACGCCCGTCAGGTAGGCGCGCGTCACGAACTCGACGGGCAGGATCTTCACCTCGCGCACGATCGAGACGTTGGGGTCGGGCACCGAGATCAAATGGTTCGGCGCGAGCTCGCGCGTCTTCTCGAACCAGAACGCCGCCATCTGATTCAGCACCTGACCCTTCAGCGGGATCGTGCCGACCACGACGTCGAAGCAGCTGACGCGGTCGGAGACGATGATCGTGCGGCGCTTCTCCTCGACGTAGCTGTCGCGCACCTTGCCCTCGATGCGCGCGCCGAGCCCGGCGAATTGCGTGCGATCGAGGGTCCGCGAGCAGAGCTCGCGCAGCAGGTCGGTGCTGACGGGCACGGGCGCCTCCGGCTTCGTCGCGGCTTGGTACCCGCGGCCCGTCGGTGGAGCAATAGAGAATGCAGGCGATGCGCAACTTCGCGGCCGCGGCGCGGACGCGGCGCGCGTCTCAAGACCCGCGCGAGTTGTTCCGCAACGAGAGAGTCGGGGGGCCGCGTGAAGCCGCACGGGAGCAGCAGCGAAGCGACCACCGAGCCGCGACCCGCCCCGGGTCCGGGCTTCGAGCTGCGCGCGCGCTTTCGCTACCGGCTGATCAAGCGGCTCGGCAAGGGCTCGTTCGGGTCGGTGTTCTTCGCCCGCTGCCTCGACCACGATCGGCGCCGCGACGACAGCCCGCCCGAGCGCGTCGCGATCAAGATCCTCGGCGATACGAAGGGCGCCTCCACCGACCTCGCGCGCCGCGAGCTGTCGGCGCTGCTCGCGATCCAGCACGACCGCATCCCGCGCGTGTTCGACTGGCGGCTCGACAGCTCGCCCGCGTTCGTCGTGATGGAGTACTTCCCGGAAGGCAGCCTGCGCGATCAGATGACGCTCGCCGGCCCGGCCGAGGAGGACCAGGTGTGGCGCCTGGTCGGCGACCTGCTCTCCGCGCTCGACGTCGCGCACGGCGCTTCGCTGCTGCACCTCGACATCAAGCCCGCGAACGTGCTGCTCGACGGCCGCGGCGGCTTCGTGCTGACCGACTTCGGCGTCTCGCAGGCCTCGCGCATCAGTCGCGGGCTGCTCCCGTTCAGCGTCGGCACGCGCGGTTATCAGGCGCCCGAGCAGCGCAACGAGCGCTTCGACCAGTACGACCTGCGCACGGATCTCTGGGGCGTCGGCGCGACCGCGTGGGCGTTCGCGACCGGCGTGAACCTCGCCGAGCGCGACGACCTCGTGCGCAGCGACAGCGACGACGCGATCTACGGGCTGCCCGCGCTCAGCGAGCGGCGTCTCACCTGCTCGCCCGAGCTCGAAGACGTGATCATGAGCATGCTGTTCCTCGACCCCGCGCGGCGCCCGGGCAGCGTCGCCGAGGTGCAGGCGCGCGTGAACGCCGCGGTCTCGGGCTGGGCGTTCGAATCGACCACGTT
>DASTOI010000387.1:0-9437 GCA_035762585.1 Myxococcota bacterium | reverse complement strand
AGCGCCCGGGATGCGCAGTTAGCGCCGCTCGCGATCCCGCCTATCTTGCGCCACGTCTTCGGGCCGAGGGAACCATGAAGCTGCTGCGAATCGCCTAATCACCGAGCGCCAGATCCTCTGATCGCAGCGATGCGCGCCGAGGCTCCTCGCGAGTCGAGTCGAGCCGGCGCGCCCGAGGTTCCACATGAGTCAGCTGTTCGACACGGCGAAACCGCTGTCGCGCGCCGTCATTCTCGGCGTGCAAACCCAAGGCGTGAGCGACGCCGACTTCGCGTCGTCGCTCGAGGAGATCGCGCGGCTCGGCAAGACGCTCGGCCTGACGATCGTCGGCCGCGTCACGCAGAAGCGGGCGCGCCTCGCGCCCGGCGTCGTCGTCGGCGAGGGCAAGCTCGCGGAGCTCGCGCGCTGGACGGGCGGCCCGGGCAACGTGTACGTCGGGCCGCCGCTCACGAAGCGCCAGCAAGAGGAGCGCGCCGCGCGGCGCGGCGAGCCAGCCTCTGCCAGCGATACCGCGCACGAGGACGACGCGGAGGCGGCGGAGCGCACCGACGCAGAGTCGACTGCAACCGCAGCGCGGGGCGCGTTGCCAAAGCAGGAGCGCGCGAGCGTCGTGCTCGTCGACCACGACCTCTCGCCGTCGCAAGCGCGGAATCTGGAGAAGGCCTGCGAAGCCGAGGTGATCGACCGCAGCGGGGTGATCCTCGCGATCTTCCAGCGCCACGCGCGCAGCCGCGAAGCGCGCCTTCAGGTGGAGATCGCGCGCCTCCAATACGTCGCGCCGCGCCTGCGCGAAGCGGCGCTCGGCGCCGATCGCCAAGGCGGCGGCATCGGCGGCAAGGGCGCCGGCGAGAGCAGCGCCGAGCTCGATCGGCGCAAGATCCGCGACCGCATCGCCGAGCTGCGCCAGGAGCTCGCCTCGATCGAGCGCGACAGCGCGACGCGCCGCAAGCGCCGCGGCGAGCTCGAGAAGGTCGCGCTCGTCGGCTACACGAACGCCGGCAAGTCGAGCTGGATGCGCGCGCTCACCGGCAGCGACGTGCTCGTGCAGGACAAGCTGTTCGCGACGCTCGACACCACCGTGCGCGCGCTCCAGCCCGAGAGCTCGCCGCGCATCCTCGTCTCCGACACCGTCGGCTTCATCAAGAAGCTGCCGCACGACCTCGTTGCGAGCTTCCGCTCGACGCTCGACGAGGCGCGCGAGTGCAATCTGCTCGTCCAGGTCGTCGACGCCTCCGACCCTGCGTTCCCCGCCCAGATCGAAGTCACGCGCGAAGTCCTGCACGAGATCGCCGCCGACGAGAGCCCCTCGCTGCTCGTCCTCAACAAGTCCGACCGCCTGACGCCCGACGAACGCGAGCGACTCCGCAACGAATACCCGCACGCGCTGCTGCTCTCGGTGCGCAATCCCGCCGACGTCACCACGCTTCGCGACCGCATCCGCGCTCACTTCGAACGCAGCATGGAAGACGCCGAGCTCGTGATCCCCTACGCCCTCGGCAAGCTGGTCGCCGAAGCCCACAAGACGACGCGCGTAATCAGCGAGCAACACAAAGAGGACGGCACTCACATCCGCGTGAGAGGTTCTTTGGAACAGCTCGCGAAGCTAAGGGCCGCGCTCGAGAACTAACGACCGCGTTGGCACGACAGGAAAGTGATTTCAGCCGGCGTCGATCGCCGGCTGAAATCACCCCTCCCTAAGAGAATGCTGACAACCGCCAAGCAAGAGCGGAGGCCGCGGCCGGCGCGCGGAGGCGGGCCCGAACGGTGGGGGTCGCGGAGCGAACGCCCAGGCGCGGTCGCGCTCACGGCGCAAATGGAGCGCGCCAGAACCCTCGATCGGCGCAAGCCCCGGTCATAGAGCGACCGCGCGGCTGAGCAGAGCGAGCCCCCACCGTTCGGGCCCGCCGTAGCGAGCCGGCCACGGCCTCCGCGCTGCCCGCGCCGACGTCGACAACACCCGCGACGACTACCGCAGTACGTCCACCGCCTTCTGCCGCAGCCAGTGGTCCGCGAGCACGAGGAGCATCATCGCCTCGACCATCGGCACCGCGCGCGGCAGCACGCAAGGATCGTGTCGCCCCGAAGCCGCGAGCGTCACCGCGGAGTTATCACGGTCGACCGTCTGCTGCGCGACTCCGATCGTCGCCGTCGGCTTGAACGCCACCGCGATCTCGATGCGCTCGCCGTTGGAGATCCCGCCCTGCACTCCGCCCGAGCGGTTCGTCAGCGTGCGCGGCCGTCCTTCGGGCCCCGGCACGAACGCATCGTTGTGGGCGCTGCCGGTGAGCTGCGTCCCCGCGAAGCCGCTGCCGATCTCGAAGCCCTTGGCGGCGGGGAGCGAGAGCATCGCCTTCGCGAGGTCTGCATCGAGCTTGTCGAACACCGGCTCGCCGAGGCCGGCCGGCACGCCGCGCGCGATGCAGCGCACGACGCCGCCGAGCGAATCCTGCGCGCGCCGCGCCGCGTCGATCGCGTCCTCGATGCGACGCGACGCGTCCGCGTCGGGGCAGCGCACCGCGCTCGCCTCGACCTGCGCGAGCGTGAGCGCATCCGGGTCGACTTTCGCCTCGATGTCGCGCACGCGGTCGACCCACGCGAGCACCTCGACGCCCGCCGCCTCCCGCAGCAGCTTGCGCGCGATCGCGGCCGCCGCGACGCGGCCGATCGTCTCGCGCGCGCTCGCGCGCCCGCCGCCCTGCCATGCGCGGATCCCGTACTTCGCCTCGTACGTGAAATCCGCGTGCGAGGGCCGGTAGAGGTCCTTCATTTCCTGATAAGCCGAGGGTCGCGCGTCCTGGTTGCGCACCACCATCGCGATCGGCGATCCAAGTGTTAGGCCCTCGAACACGCCGGATACGATCTCGACGCGGTCTTCCTCCTGGCGCGGCGTCGTGAAGCGGCTCTGGCCCGGGCGGCGGCGATCGAGGTCGCGCTGCACGTCGGCGGCGTCGAGCGCGAGCCGCGGCGGGCAGCCATCGACGACCACGCCGACCGCGCCGCCGTGCGATTCGCCGAACGTCGTGATGCGGAACAGCGCGCCGAACGAGCTGGACATGGCTTGGCAAGATACGCGCTTATTCCGCGCGCGGCGTTGCCTGCTCGCTGCGCGATCGCCGACGACCAGGAGGTCCCCTGCTCGGAGGCCACTGTTCGACTTCGCTCGCCTGCGGCTCGCTGCGCGCGGCGCTACGCGCCGCTTGCCATCGCCTACGTGGTGCGCGAGCGCGGAACACCGGGCAGTAGCTCGCTCGGAGGCCACTGTTCGACTTCGCTCGCCTGCGGCTCGCTGCGCGCGGCGCTACGCGCCGCTTGCACGCGCGCCGCGCAGCAGCACGAGCGTCGCGCCGGCGCCGCCTGCTCGGGGGCCGGCGGTCGCGAACGCGAGCACGCTCTGCGCGAGCGGCGGAGTCGTCAGCCACTCGAGCAGCGCGGCCTTCAGCACGGGGCCCGCGACCGAATGGCGGCCGCGGCCGTGCACGATGCGCGCGCAGCGCTCGCCTGCCAAGTGCATCTCGGCGAGTGTGTCTGCGACCAATGCTCGCGCCTCGCGCTCGTCGCAGCCGTGCAGGTCGATCTCGACGTCGATCGCGACCTCGCCGCGCACGAGCCGCACGAGATGCGCGCGGTCGACCCCCGGCGCGAGCGCGCGCACGTGCTCGCCGGAGATCTCGACCGAGAACAGCGCGGCGTCTTCACTCATGCAGCGCGAGCGCCTTGCGCGCGAGCGCACTCGCGCCGAGGCGCTGGAACGCAGCGGCCGAGAGCCAGCGGTGCGCGTCGTAATGACTGCGCGCGACACGGCCGGGCTTCGCTTTCGCGCGGAACACGTGCAGCCGTAGCGTGCGGTGCGTGAACTGGTGCTGCACCTCGCCGAGCTTCACGACGCCGGCGACTGCGAGGCCGAGCCGCTCGCGGAGTGCGCGCTCGAGCGCGGCCTCTGCCGCCTCGCGCGGCGAGAGGTCTCCGCCCGGGAGATCCCAGAGCCCGCCGAGCAGCCCCTGCGGCGGGCGGCGCACCGCGAGCAGGCTGCGCTCGCGCGTGACGATCGCGGCCACGCCCTCGATCGCGCGCGGCGCGCGCGCCCTCTTCTTCACCGGCAGCGCCTCCGGATCGCCCGCCGCGAGCCCGCGGCACATCTCGCGCAGCGGGCAGAGCAGGCACTTCGGCGCGCGCGGCGTGCAGACCAGCGCGCCCAGCTCCATGAGCGCCTGATTCAAGTCGCCCGGACGCGGCCCGTCTGCGAGCGCCGCCGCTTCCTGCCACAAGCGCTGCTGAACCGGCGGCGATCGCACGTCGTCGCGCAGATCGAGCAGGCGCGCGAGCACGCGCGCGACGTTGCCGTCGACGATCGGCGCCGGGCGGTCGAACGCGATCGACGCGACCGCTCCCGCGGTGTAGCGGCCGACGCCCGGCAGCCCGCGCAGCGTCTCGACCTCGCGCGGCAGCTCGCCGCCATGCTCACGCGCGATCTCGCGCGCTGCGGCGTGCAGGTTGCGCACTCGCGAGTAATAACCGAGCCCGCTCCAGAGCCGCGTCACCTCGTCGGCCGGCGCATCGGCGAGCGCGAAGACGGTCGGAAAGCGCGCGAGGAAGCGCTCGTAATACGGGATCACCGTCTCGACGCGCGTCTGCTGCAGCATCGTCTCGGAGAGCCAGATCGCGTACGGATCGCGCGTGCGACGCCACGGCAGATCGCGCTTGTGGCGCGCGAACCACGCGAGCAGCGCGCGCCGCACGCGTCTCATGGCGGAGTCGGACCTCTTACTGCGCCGCGTCCGCCGCCTGCGCGACGGGCGCCGCCTCCGCTCCCGCGTCCGGCTCCGGCGGGATGCCGCCCACCTCGTCGATCTTCTCGCGCACCCACTTCGCGTCCCACCACTCGACCGGGTCGACGTACGTCGCGCCGACGAGAATGGCGAAGTGCAGGTGATCGCCGCCCGCGAGGCCGGTGCGGCCCGAGCGACCGAGCCGCGCGCCCTTCTCGAGCAGCTGCCCCTCCTGCACGTCGATCTGTGCGAGATGCCCGTAGAGCGACGTGAGCCCGAGCCCGTGATCGAGGATCACGCAGTTGCCGTAGATGCCGAGCGGGCCGGCGAACAGCACGCGCCCGCGGTTGGCGGCCTCGATCGGCGCGCCCGCCGTCGACGCGAGGTCGTAGCCGTAGTGGATCGCCTCGGAGACCTGCTCGCCCTGATAGAAGTAGCTGCGGTGCTCGGCGAAGCGGCTCGTCACCTGAGAGTTCAGCATCTGCGCGAACGCGCCGTCGAACAGCTTCTCGCCGGCCGAGGCGGCGACGATCTCGCGGATGCGCGCCTCGTTCTTCGCGCGCTCCTCGCTGTTGATCTTCTGAAACGCAGCGAGCACGTCCTCGCGGTCGTAGCCGAGCTCGTCGGCGAGCTCGGGGATCTTGCGGTCCATGAAGTTCGGCCCGAGCTCGATCGGCGCCTCGGCGAACTGCGTGTCCTTCAGCTCGGTCGACCAGCCGACCGCGGTGCGGTTACCGGCGCGGTCCTCCGCGAACACGCGCGGGCCGACCTCGGGGCCTTGATCGCGCGCGATCGCGAACAGCGCGATGCGATCCGTCGGCGCGCCGCCCTTGCGCGGGAAGCCGCGGTACTCGCGATCGCCGACCTCGACGCCGTCGCGCACGGCGTCCTCGGTCACGGAGTAATAAGCCGCTCCGCTGCCGCTGCGCTTCAAGTAGGTGATCCCGTTCGAGATCGCGACGCGCGGCGGGCGCAGGTCGACGCGCAGCGGAATCTCGAGCGTCGCCGCGTTGCCCTTCAGCCATTCGCGCAGCGCCCAATCGCGCGCCTCGACGACGATGAACGCGTCGCCCTCCTTCAGGCCGAGCGCCTTCGCGTCGAGCTCGAGCGGAAGCGTCGCCGGGCCGCGCGGCGCCGTGCCGCCCCGTAACAACCCGCCCGGCAGGTCGACGGCGCCGAGCTCGCGCTCGCCGTCGGCGCTGCGCAGCTTCGCGCCGAGCCGGCGCACGCCGGAGCCCACGTCCTCCGCGCGAATCTCGAGCGCGCGCGGCGCGCGGCCGAGATCGATCTCGGCCGGCGCGTGGATCGCCGGGGCCGCGCCCTCGCCGCGGATCCAGCCGAAGGCGCCGGCGGCGAGCGATCCGATCACCAGCAAAACGAGAATCAGTCGGCCCACGTTCTCCCCCTCGCCCCGAGGCGAGCGCAACGTACGCGCGGGCCGCCGCGCCTGCGAGGCTCGGCGCGCCGCGCCCACGTGGGCAGATGGACACCGCCCGCTGCTGCTGCGGTTTCGCGCGTTGACGCTCGCAGCCTGTTTCCCGATGCTGCGCGCCTTCTCGGCCCAGGCCACCGCATCGCGAGGTCCGCATGTCCCTGCGCAGGCTGATCCTGATCCGTCACGGCGAAACGAACGGTCTGTCGAGCATCCGGTACTACGGCGCGACCGACGTCGAGCTCTCGGACGCGGGCCGCGCGCAGATGCGGCGCGTCGCGGCCGCGCTGCGCCACAGCGCGATCGACCTGTGGGTCGCGAGCAGCCTGCAGCGCTCGTGGAAGGGCGCGCGGCTCGTGAGCGGCGGCAGGCAAGTGATGCTCGAGGCGGGCTTTCGCGAGATCGATTTCGGCAGCTGGGAAGGCCTGACCGGCGAAGAGATCAAGGCGCGCGATCCGGTGCGCTACGACGACTGGCAGAACGGCGCGGACGGCTTCGAGTACCCGAACGGCGAGCTGCGCGCGGCATTCCGCGCGCGCATCGCGGACGGGCTCGTGCGGCTCGGCGCGAGCGGCGCTCGCACCGCTGCCTGCGTGCTGCACAAGGGCGTGATCCGCGAGATCGTGCGCGCGCTGACCGGCAGCGTTCCGGAACGCTCGCGCCCCGCGCTCGGCGAAATCCTCGAGCTGACCTGCGCGCCGAGCGGCGAGTGGCTGCTCGGCAGCCGCAGCAGCAACCCGACCGGCCTCGAAGACGCGGCGTAGCGGAGCACCGCGCGGCAACGCCGCGCCCGCGCTACGAAAATTTCTGCGCACGGCCCGGAACGGGCTTCACCCGCGCGCCGAACGTGACGATGACGCGCGCGGGGAGACGTCCGGGTGCCCAGCCGGATCCACGCGCGCCCTCATCGCTGGACCCTCGCGAGCCGCCTGGCGGCGATGCTCGTGGGGACCGCTTGCTTCACGGTCGCGCTCGCCGGCTTCGTCTACGACCGCGAGCTCTCGCGCGGCCTGCGCGCGAGCGCCGAAACGCGCCTCGTGCGCGCCGCGCAATCCGCGCGCCTGCTGATCGAGAGCCATCAGGGCGTGCTCGAGAGCCGCTATCGCGCGCTCGGCGGAACGCCGGAGGTCGTCGCGACGCTCGAGCTGCAGCACGCGCCGACGACGCAGGTGCTCGCGCGACACGTCCGAGAGCAGCACGGCGCAGCGCTGATCGCGCTTTTCGACGCGCGTGGCGCGCTGCTCGCGCAGAGCGGCGACCGGCCGGCGGCGGCCGCCGTGGCGTCGGGAAAACGCGGCGTCGTGATTGCGGGCGGCAGCGCGTTTCTCGCCGTCTCCGCGGAGCTTCCGGCAGGCCGTCGCAAGACCGCGCAGCTCGTCGCGCTCGAGCCGATCGACGCGAGGCTGCTCGCGCACTGGTCCGAGCTGTGCGGCGCGACCGTCGCGCTCGCGGCGCCGCCCGCGGAGGACGCGCTCGTCGCGCGGCTCGACGGCGGGCTGTTCGTCGTCGGCGACCGCGGGCCCGAGCGCGCCACGCTCGCGACGGCGCGCGCGAAGCTCGCGATCTCGGGCGCCGCCGCGGTGGCTGCGACGCTGCTCGCGTCGCTCTGGCTCGCGGGAAGCTTGGTGCGCCCCGTGCGCCGGATCCGCTCGGCGCTCGGCCAGATCGAGTCGGGCGATTTCTCGGTGCAGCTGCGCAGCGCGCGCTCCGACGAGATCGGCGAGGTCGCGCGCGGCGTCGACTCGATGGCCGAGCGGCTGCGCGCGACGCACGCCGAGCTCGCCGCGCGCGTGGACGAGCTGCGCCGCGACCAAGCGCACCTCGCGCGCGCGCAGCAGATGGCGCGGCTCGGCAGCTTCGAGTTCGACCTCGCGACGCACGAGCTCACCGGCTCGGACGAGTTCTGGGTACTGTGCGGCGCGTCGGATCGCCTGAAGGGTCTCGCGCCGGCCGAGCTGTTCGAGCGCGTCGACCCCGCCGACCGCGCGTCCGTCGTCGACGCATTGCGCGGATGCGTCGACGGCGCGGCCGGCGCGATCGTCGAGTTCCGCGTGCGCCTGCCCGATCGCGGCGACCGCTGCTTCCAGGCGCAGGCGCAGCTCGCGTCGGTGAACGGCGTCGCCTGCCTGCAAGGCACCGTCCAGGACGTCACGGAGCGGCGGCGCGCCGAGGAGCAGGTGCGCTTCCTCGCTTATCACGACTCGCTCACGGGCCTCGGCAATCGGCAGCTGCTCGGCGACCGCCTGAAGCTGGCGACCGAGCACTCGCGGCGCCGCGGCGATCAGCTCGCCGTGCTCTATCTCGATCTCGACGAGTTCAAGCGCATCAACGACACGCTCGGCCACACGACCGGCGACGAGCTGCTGCGCCAGGTCGCGGATCGCTTGGTCGCGGCCGCGCGCGAGGCGACGCTCCGGCCGCGCGCGACCGAGCGCGACGGCGATCCCGCGATCTGCCGGCTCGGCGGCGACGAGTTCGGCCTGCTCGTCACGCACGTGCGCGACACCAGCGATCTCGCACACGTCGCCGAGCACCTGCTCACGCGCGTGCGGCGGCCCTACCGAGTCGCCGAGCAGGACTTGGTCGTCAGCGCGAGCATCGGCATCGCGATCTGGCCGACCGACGGCGCGGGCTACGAAGACCTGATCACGCACGCCGACGCAGCGATGTACCACGCGAAGGCGAACGGCCGTAACACCTTCGCGTTCTACGACGCCTCGATGAACGAGGCGGCGATGCGGCGGCTGCGCGTGGAGATGCGCCTTCGCCACGCGCTCGAGCACGGCGGGCTCGAGCTCGCGTTCCAGCCGAAGCTCGAGCTCGCGAGCGGTCGCATCATCGGCTTCGAGGCGCTCGCGCGCTGGAGCGATCCGGAGCTCGGCGTCGTGAGCCCGCAGGACTTCATCTTGGTCGCCGAGCAGACCGGCCTGATCGCGCCGTTCGGGCGCTGGCTGTTGCGCGAAGTCTGCGAGCAGGTGCGCGAGCGCGACCGCGCGCTCGCCGCGGCCCGCGCGCGCGTGTCGTTCAACGTCTCGGTCCAGGAGTTCGGCCCGCGCTTCGTCGAGAGCATCGCCGAGACGCTCGCGCGCACCGGCGTCGATCCGCGCCGGCTCCAGATCGAGGTCACCGAGTCGTCGGTGATGCGCAACGAGGAGACCGCGATCAGCGCGCTCCAGGAGCTCTCCGATCTCGGGATCTCGATCGCGCTCGACGATTTCGGCACCGGCTACTCGTCGCTC
>DASTOI010000386.1:0-6656 GCA_035762585.1 Myxococcota bacterium | reverse complement strand
GGCAGCGATCGCGGCGCGGGGCCGGCGCGAGTGATCGAGGCGCGCCCGGGCGGCGCACGCGCGCCGCTCGCCGGGGCCGCGCTGCTGTTCACGCTCTGCGGCGCCGGCGCGCTGATCGTGCAGACGCTCTGGCTGCGCGAGCTGCGCCTCGCGCTCGGCAGCGCGGGCGCGGCGCTCTCGGCGACGCTCGCGGCGCTCGTGATCGGGCAGGCCGCCGGCGCGCGGCTCGGCGAAGTCGTCGCGCGGCGCGCGCGCAATCCGCTGCGTGGATTCGGCGCGCTCGCGCTGCTCGGCGCGCTCGCGGCGGTTGCGACGCCCGCGTCGTTACACGCCGCCACCGCGCTGCTCGATCTCCGCTACGACGCGCTGCTCGCAGCCCCGCCCGCGCTCACGCTCGCGCGCTTCGCGGCGGCGCTCGTGGCGACAGCGCCCGCGACGCTCGCGCTCGGCGCGCTCGCGCCCGCGCTGTTCGCCGCGACGCTCGGCGGCGCGCGCTCGCTCGGGAACGCGGGCGTCGCGCTCTACGCGCTGAATGCGCTCGGCGGCGCAGGCGGCGCCGCGCTCGCGACGTTCTCGCTCGCCGAGCGGCTCGGCCTCGCCGGCGCACTCGCGGCCGGCGCCGGCGTGTTGGTTGTTACGGGCGCGGGCGCCCTCGCGCTCTCGCTGCGCGCCGGCCGCGTTCCGCCGAGCTCGAGCGTCGCGATCGACGGCGGCGAGGACGCCGCGGCGGCGACGCTTCCGCGCTGGCTGCTCGGGCTCTCGGCGTTATCGGGCTTCGGAACGTTCGCCGCGCAGGGGCTGTTCGCGCAGGCGCTCGGGCGCATCTCGAACCAATCGGCCTACAGCCAAGGCGCGGTGTTGATCTCCGCGCTGCTCTGCATCGCGCTCGGCGCGCTGTTCACGGCGTCACTCTCGCGGCGCACGCGGCCGCTGCTCGCGCTCGGCGTCGCGCTCGCGGTCAGCGGCGCCGCATTCGTCGTGTTCCCGGCGTACTTCGTCGCTGCGACGGGCGGGCTCACACCGCTGGTGTCGGCGGAGCCGTGGCCTGCGTACCTGATCGACTTCACGACGCTCGCGCTCGCGACGACGGCGCCGGTGCTGTTGCCCGCCGCGTGCGTGTTCCCGAGCCTGCTCGCCGCGGCGGGCGCGTTCGCGGCGCGCGACGGCCGCAGCCTCGGCGTCGCGAGCGCGCGGCTGCTGCTGTGGAATGCAGGCGGCGCGCTGCTCGGCGCGCTGCTCGCGCCGGCGCTGCTGATCCCGTGGCTCGGGCTGTGGGGCTCGCTCGCGCTCGTCGGCGCGGCATACGTGCTCGCGTCGCTGCGCCCGCTCGCACGCGGCGCCTCGCCGCGCTTCGCGACGTATGCAGCCGTCCTGTGCGCGCTGCTCGCGCTGATCGCGAGGCCGCACGCGCAGCCCGCGCTGCGCGTTCCCTCCGGCGAGCGCGTCCTCCAGGTCGACGAGAGCGCGGCCGGCCTGGTCGCGGTGCTCGAGGGCGCGGACGGGCGCAAGCTGCAGCTCGACAATCACTACTTCCTCGGCGGCGCGCGCGACCGCGTGCGCCAGGAGCGCCAGGGTCATCTGCCGTTGCTGCTTCACCGAGACCCGCAGCGCGTGCTGTTCCTCGGCAGCGCGACCGGCGGCACCGCGAGCGCAGCGTTCGCGCACGAAGCCGAGTCGATCACGCTAATCGAGCTGATCCCCGGCGTCGAGCGCGCGGCGCGGGCGTGGTTTCGCGACGAGAACCGCGGCGTGCACGAGAGCCCGCGCACGCGCGTCGTGCTCGATGATGCGCGCAGCTTCGTCCGCGCGAGCCGCGAGCGCTTCGACGTGATCGTCGGCGATCTGTTCGTTCCGTGGCACGCCGGCAGCGGCAGCCTGTTCTCCGTGGAGCACTTCGCGAACGCGCGCGCGCGGCTCGCGCCGGACGGCGTCTTCTGCCAGTGGCTCCCGCTCTATCAGCTGACGCGCGAGGATTTCCTGCGGATCGCGCGCAGCTTCGCCGCGGTGTTTCCGGCGGCCGACGTGTTCCGCGGCGACTTCTACGGCACGCATCCGATCGTCGCGCTGTGCGGAAGCGACGAGGATGCGGCGTTCGACCCGTGGGCCGTGCGCTCGCGGCCGGAGCTCGCGGATCGCTGGCTCGCGCACGCGGCCGGGCCGCAGGCGCTGTACGTCGGCCGCGCGAACGCCGACTGGCTCGGCGCGGGCGCGGTCGAGACGGACGGCGCGCCCTCGCTCGAGCTCACCGCCGCGCGCGCGCAATCGGGGCTCATGCAGGAGCCGTTCACGGGGACGGCATGGGCGGAGCTCGCCGTCGCGATCGCGGCCGCCGCGCCGAATCGCGGCGAGCATGCCGACGTGCGCGGCGGCCTCTTGCTGCAGGCCGCGAGCGCACTCTTCGCGGCGCGGCGCAGCGAAGACGCGCAGGCGGCGTTCACCGCCGCGGCGGAGCTGCTCCCGCCCGAGCTCGTGCGCGACGCCCCGCCCGACCCGAGCGCCGCGGAGCTGTGGCACACGCTCAGTGATTAGGAGACCGACTCAGGCTGCGCGATCACCGGCGCTGAGGGTCCAGCGCACGGCTCCGCCTCGCTGCGCGCTTCGCTTGCTAGGGATCGCGCGGCGGCGTGCGCGCGGCGAGGACGACCGGTGGCGGGATCGTCGCGGCCAGGTCGGCGGAGGCCACGTCCGCGGTTAGCGCACGCAGCTCGCGCACGTCGCGGACGCCGAGCACGGCAAGCGTCGGCAGCACGATTCCGGCGGCGCACAAGAGAAGCGTCAGCTGCGTTCCGATCTGCTCCGCCCCGACGCCGGCGAGCGCCTCGCCCACCGGCACGAGCGCGATCGAGCCGAGCACGTCGTAGCTGCTGACGCGCGAGAGCGCCTCGGGCGCGACGCGCGTGTGCAGCGCCGTGTTCCACAGCACGCTGAAGATCTCGCCGCCGACACCGGCGGTGAACGCCGCCGCGGCGATCGCCGCGACCGGCGCGGGCACCGCGAGCAGCAGCGGCACCCCGACGTTCAACAGACAGCAGAGCGTGGCCGTGAGCATCGGACGCTCGAAGTGGAGACGCAGCGCGAGCACGCCGCCGGCGATCAGGCCGGCTCCATTCGCGCCCGCGATCCAGCCCCAGCTCGCCGCGCCGCCGAGCGATTGCTTCGCGACGACCGGACCGAGCACCGCCCACGCGCCGAAGAAGGCCATCAGCATGAACGTGAACTGGAGCACGATCGCCCACAGCCAGGTGTGCGCAGTGAACTCGCGCCAGCCATCGCGCAGCTCGCGCACGAGGCTCGCCCCCGCCGAGCGTCGCTGTGCGCTCGGCCGGATTCCGGCGATCAGCGCGGCGCTGACCGCGAACGTCGCGGCGTCGATCGCGAGCGCCGCGCCGGCGCCGGCGGTCGCAGCGATGAGGCCGCCCGCGGACGCCCCCGCCGCGAACGCACTCGCTTGCGCGATCGACAGCAGCGCGTTCGCGGCCTGCAGCCGCTCGCGAGGCACGACGAGCGGCACGAGCCCGACCGCGGCCGGGAAATGGAGCGCGAACGCGACGCCGGAGATCGCGTGAAGGGCGAGCAGCTCCGCGTAGGTCGCGCGGCCCGTGAGCACGAGCAGCGCGATCGATCCTTGCGCCGCCGCTGCCAGCAGGTCGGCGCCGATCATCTGCCGCCGGCGAGACCCGCGGTCGGCGAGCGCGCCCGCGAACAGCTGCATCACGACCTGCGTGAGCGCGCCCGCCGCGACGAGCAGGCCGACCTGGCTCGGCGTGCCGGCGAGGTCGTCGAGCACCGCGAACGGCAACGCGATCGGCGTCATCGCGCTGCCGAACATGGAGATCAGGCGCGCCGCGAACAGGCGGCGGAAGCCGGTCTCTTGCAGCAGCGAGAGCCCGTCCCGCCAGCCCGGGTTCGACATCGCGCGCAGATTCGCGAAGGCGCGGCGCGGGCGCCGGCCCCGGCGCGCCTACTTCGCGCCCTCGCCCGCCGCGTGCCGAATCAGCGCGCCGTAAAACCGCACGCCCCAGCCGAGGTTCTCGAGCGAGAGCCGCTCGTCGGTGCCGTGCGCGCGGCGCAGATCGGTCGCGTCCAAGTGGAACGGCACGAAGCGGTAGGCGGCGTCGGAGATCTGCCCGTACCACCTCGTGTCGGTGCCGCCGAGCACGAGCGCGGGCGCGACCGGCAGGCCGGGATCGACCTCGGCGAGCGCGGCCTTCACGGCGTCGAACTGCGGGCCGTCGGTCGGCGCGACGTCCGAGGCGTCGACGGCCGTGCGCTTCGTGATCTCGATCGCGTCGTCCCCTAACACCTCGCGCACGTGCGCGACGACCTCGTCCACACTGTCGCCCGGGAGCAGCCGAAAGTTCGCGGTCGCGGTCGCGGACTGCGGGAGCACGTTCTCCTTGACGCCGCCGCGCACCATCGTGACCGCGGTCGTCGTGCGGATCAGCGCATTCGTCGCGGGATCGCCGGAGAGCGCCCACTCGATCACCGGCGCGAGCCAGCTCCGGTTCTGGATCGCGAGGCGGCGCTCGAACGGCAGCTGCGGCGCGAGCGCGTCGAACATCTGCGCCGCGACGCCGTCGATGCGCGCCGGCAGCGGGTTCTCCTCGAGCCGCTGGATCGCGCGCGCGAGCCGTCCGATCGCGCTCTGCTTCGGCGGCGTGCTCGAGTGGCCGCCGGGCTCGCGCGCGGTGATGTCGAGCGTGAGGAATCCCTTCTCCGCGACGCCGATCAGCGCGGCCGAGCCGGTGATGCCGCCGGTCTCGCTGATCACGGCGAGCCCCTCGTCGAGGCTCATCCACAGCCGCACGCCGCGCTTCCGTAACAACTCGGTGAGCGCGCCGGCGCCGCGCGCGCCGCCGACCTCCTCGTCGTGGCCGAACGCGAGCACGATCGTGCGCCGCGGCGTGAAGCCGCTCGCGACGAGCTGCTCCACCGCCTCGAACAGCGCGATCAAGCTGCCCTTGTCGTCGATCGCGCCGCGGCCCCAGACGAAGCCGTCCGCGATCTCGCCGGCGAACGGGGGGTGATCCCAGTCGGGCAGCGCCTCGGGCGTCACCGGCACGACGTCGAGGTGCGCGGTCAGCAGCATCGGCGCCAGCTCTGGATCGCTGCCGCGCCACGTGTAGAGCAGGCTGTATTCGGCGACGACCTCGCGCGTGAGGCGCGCGTGCGTCTGCGGATACGCGTCCGCGAGCAGGCGATGCAGCGCGAGGAACGGCTTCGGATTGAACTCCGCGGGGTTCTCATGCGAGATCGTCTCGAGCCGAATCGCCGCGGCGAGGTTCTGCTCCGGCGGCACCGCGAGCGCGGCCTGCACGGCGAGTGCGGCGCTCGCCGCCGCGAGCGCGCGTGCCGCGCGCATCAAGCCTGCACCGGCTCGAAGCCGCGTTCCTTCAGCCTCTCGAGCAGCTCCTGCGCCTTGCGCCGGCCCCAGTCGTTGCCGACCTCGAGCGATTCCTGCATCACCTCGGGCATCTTCGCGAGCAGCTTCCGGCCGGCCGGCGACTCGTAGAACACGAGCAGCGCCTCGAGCTCCTGCTGCTCGAAGTGCTTCGCGTAGATCGGGACGATCAGCTCGGCGGCTTCCGACGGCGGAAGCAGCGCCGCGAGCTCGTCCCAGACCTCTACCGGGACGTGAGGAAACGCGGGCTTCAGCTGCTCGAACAGGTTCGCCACGAGCTGCGAGCCCATCTGCGTCGCGCCGGTCACCTCGATCAGCTTGCGGATCGTCGCGTCTTTCTCCGCGTCGTCGGCGCGGGCCGTGCTCGCGAGCAGCAGAGAACAGGATGCAACCGCGGCGAGCAGCGTTCTCACGTGGACCTCCGATGGGGCCCGCGCATTCTGACCGGAGCTGCGGCGCGAGAAAAGAGAAACCCCGGAAGCGGGTTCGCGCTCGAGGCGCGTTCCCTAGTGCGGCTACGGCGTCCGCGCTTCCGGGGCGGTGGCCTGGGACGACGTCCCGGGCAGTCACCGAGAAGAAGAAAATCTCTTCGGCGAAGTTGGCGTCAGGACGCCGCCACCTCACTCGCCGTAGTCCTACGTTGGTCCAATTGATCACCTCCTTCTCGGCGTAGAGAGTTGTCGGACGAGGCCCAGTAGTCCCGTCCACCCGTGCTCGTTAGGCGCCGTACCAGACGACCACGGGGCGCCCCGCAACGGCACGCGCCGCCGCGCGACTTGGGAGCTGAGTGAGGCCCCCTTCTGCTTCGCAACCTATCGGAGCCCGGCGCACGGGGCTAGAGAATTTCTCCGACCGCGCCCGCCCGGTCTCCGATCGCCGCCGCCGCGGCAATGCGCCGCGAACGAGCTGCGCCGCCGCCATCTCGGCCCAGCGGCAAACGACACGCCGACCGACGAAAACGCACGAGCGACGACGCGCGCGCAGGATCTGCGGCGCGAAATCCGCTCGACCGCGACGCCACTGACGACGCGACAGCGTGCGAAGCGGTCGGCTCGATGCCGACCGCTTCGCAGCCTCCCTAACACGTGATGGGGACCCCGGCACGAGCGGCCGCGGCGGGGCCGGGGGCGACGGCGCCGAGGTAAGAGCGGAGCGAGGGCCCCTGAGAATGCACGCCTTCAGCAAACGGGCGCGCCGAAGCGAGCGCCGCTTCCCCCCAAAGGCCCGAGTGAGCCACGAGGAGCCGCCGCCCCCG
>DASTOI010000385.1:0-10974 GCA_035762585.1 Myxococcota bacterium | reverse complement strand
GCTCGGCGACGCCCTGCTCGCGCTCGTCGCGCGTGCGGAGCACGCCGGGCTCGACGCCGAGGGGGCGCTGCGTGCCGCCAACACGCGGCTCCTCGCGCTCGCTCGCTCGCAGAAGCCGTAACAACTCGAGGAGTCCCGATGTCTCGTCGTGATCAAATCCGCATGACCGACGTCGAGCTAAAGCAGTATCTGGCAAAAGCACAGACGATCATCATTTGCAGCATCAATCGGGACGGCACGCCCCATCCGATGCCGATGTGGTTCGGCGTCGAGCCCGACGGCTCGGTCGTGATGACGACGTTCACGAAGAGTCAGAAGATCGCGAACATCAAGCGCGATCCGCGCGTCTCGCTGCTGGTCGAGAGCGGCGGCGCAGTCTACGCGCAGCTCAAGGGCGTCGTGATCTACGGCAAGGCGGAGCTCGTGCCGGACACCGAGCAGGTGGTCGACATCCTGACGCGCGTCTCGACCAAGACGCTCGACAATCCGGACGACAAGACGCGCGAGGGCATCCGCACCGCCGTGCGCGGAACGGCGCCGAAGCGCACGGGCATCCGCATTCGCCCGCAGAAAATCGTCAGCTGGGATCACAGCAAGCTGGGCGGGGTGTATTGACACCTACCGGGCGCGAAACCGCCGAGGCCGACGCTGAGCGTGATAGACGGCGAGAACGTCGACGTCCGCATCGCGGACGACGAAGTAGACGCCGTACGGGAACCGCCGCATCCCAGCACGACGAACCCGCGGCAGCACCTCCGGGAATGCCATCGGGCGCTGGGCGATCCGCGAGATCAACGCATCCAGCTCGCCGATGAACTCGACGCCGTGGCCCGGCTTGCGCTGCTCGGTCCAGTAGGCGGCATCCTCCGCGTCCGCCGAGGCGCGGACTCGCCAGCGGACGGCGTGCATCAGCGGCGAAGGCTGCTCAGGATCCTCTCGCGGACGCGGTCCCATGGCTCGCCGCTCTCGGGATGCGCGTCGGCGTCGGCCAGACGGCGCTCGAGGTCGGCCAGCTGTCCAGCGGTCAGCTCGCCTACGCGCGCTTCTTCCACGATCGAGTCACAGATCACGGCGACGATCTCCAGGCGGGCCTCGATCGGGAGGTCGAGGATCGCCGTGAGGTCGGGGCGAGGCATGCGCGCAAGTTGCCGCGCTGCGGCGGAGCCGGCAAACGAGCGGACGCTATCGCGACGCCATCGGCCCATTTACGCACGCTTTACACGGCCGGCTGCCGCATGCCGATAGTGTCCCCTGATGAGCGCGAAGCAGCGCATCCTCGTCGTCGAGGACGAGCCCGCGATTCGGCGCGGTCTGCTCGACGTGTTCGCGCACCACGGCTTCGATGCGACGCCCGCCGCGACCGGTGAGGAGGGGCTGCGCGAGGGGTTATCAGGGAGTCACGACCTGATCGTGCTCGACTTGATGCTGCCCGGGATCTCGGGCTTCGACGTGTGCGAGCGGCTGCGGGCCGAGCAGCCGCGCGTGCCGATCCTGATGCTGACCGCGCGCGGCTCCGAGGAAGACGTGCTGCGCGGTTTTCGCGCCGGCGCGGATGACTACGTGACGAAGCCGTTCTCGCTCGCACAGCTGCTCGCGCGCGTGCACGCGCTCTTGCGCCGCGCCGGGGAGCGCGCGGTCGAGACGCTCGCTGCGTTTCAGATCGGCAGCGTACTGATCGAGCCCGCGCGGCTCGCGCTGCGCGACGGCGAGCAGGAGGTGGCGCTCACGCGCCGCGAGATCGAGGTGCTCGCGCTGCTCGCCGAAGAGCGCGGACGCATCGTCTCTCGCCGCATGCTGCTGCGCGAGGTGTGGCGCTTCGAGCGCGCCGAGCATCTCGAGACGCGCACCGTCGACATGCACGTCGCGAAGCTCCGCAAGAAGCTCGGCGCCGCGCGCGATCTGATCGAGACCGTGCGGGGCGAGGGCTATCGGCTGCTCGCGTGAGCGCGCCGCGCCTGCGCCTCGTGTTCTGGCTGCTCGCGCTCGTGCTCGCGCTGCCGGGCGCGCTGCTGGTGCGGCGCGCGCTCGCGAGCGTGGCCCTCGAGCGCGAGGCGCGCGAGCGCGCCGTGGCCGAGCGCGCGTTCGACGAGATGGAGCGCGTGCTGACCGAGCTATTACGGGTGGAAGAGGAACGCCCCGCCAGCGACTACGAATTCGCGAGCGCGGCCTCGCCGCTGCGCGAACGGCCCGCGAACGCGCTCGCCGCGGGCTACTTCCAGATCGAGACCGACGGCACGGTCACGACGCCGCCGTGGGCGGACGGCGTGCGCGCGCTCGCCGAGACGGTTGCGGCCGAAGTGCCGCGCGCAGCGCCCGCGCCTGTGGTGTCCGTACCAGCGCGGCTGCCTGGCTCGGCGCGGGTGCCTGCCCCGCAAGCTCAACCTCCCCCCACACCCGCGGCGGAACCGATCGGCGACGCCGTCCAGCCGGAGCCGAAGCTGGAGGCAGCGCCCGCGCCCGAGCCGTCGGCCGCGACCGGCGCGCTCGCGGAGGCGCCGCGCGAACAGGTGATTACGGTCGCGCAGGGCGCGCGCGTCGAGATCGACGAGGTCGCGGTCGATCCGGAGCTGCCGAGCCTGTACGAGGAAGGCGACGAAGGCGCCGGCGACGCGTACGACGCGCTCGCCAAGCTGAACACCGGCGCGAAGGAGCGCCAGGACCGCAAGCAGCGCAGCTACGTGCAAGAACAGATGGCGCTGCCGGAAGCGAGCGCGCGCATGAGGCGGGCGAGCGAGCCCGAGGCGGCGGGCGCGGCGCCGGAGAGATCGCGCGAAGCAGCGGAGGAGATCGTGGCCCGCGCGCTCGGCGCGGCGGAGGCTGCGAGCGAGTGGAGCGCACCGCAAACGGAAAGCGCTGAGATCGGCGCCGCCGTTGCGGAGCCGGTGGGTCCCGCCGACGCAAATCCGGCCGCGCAGCAGCTCGCGACCGCTCAGGGCGCCGCGACGGAGGTGCCGGTCGAGGACTACGCGCGCAAAGAAGGCGACCGAAGCGCAGAGACGCGCAGCGGTGCCGAGGCCATCGGGCGCGCGGAGCCCGCGCGCGAGCGCGATCAGGCGCAGGCGCCGGCGCCGCAGCCGGCAGCGGCCGACCTGGTCGCCCCCGAAACGCCCGCGCCTGCCCCCGCACAACACGCGGCACTGCACGACGACGCGCCCGGCGCGCGGCCCGAGCTCGTGCTCGTGACCGTCGACCCGTTGCGCGGGCGGCTCGCGGCCGGCGACATCTACCTGCTCGTGCGCAACGCGCGCATCGGCGAACGCGCGCTGCGCCAAGGCGTCGCAATCGAGCGCGCCGCGCTCGAGCGCCTGCTCACCGAGGCGACGCTCGCCGAGGGCGCGTTGCCCGCCGCGAGCGTGGTGCTGACTCCGGCGAGCGCGCGCACGCGTCCTCATGCGACGCCCATGCGCCGCGCGTTCTCGCATCGCTTCGCCGAGCCGTTCCACGCGCTCGCAGCCGATCTCGCGTTCGCACCGTTCGCCGACGAGGGCGCGCGCAGCGTGTACTGGCTGGTCGCGTTGTTCAGCCTCTCGGCCGGAGCCGGCCTGTTCGCGGTCTACCGGATGACCGCGGTCGCGCTGCACTTCGCCGAGCGGCGCAGCAATTTCGCCGCGGCGGTCTCGCACGAGCTGAAGACGCCGCTCACCGCGATCCGCCTGTACGCGGAGATGCTGCGCGACGGGCTCGTGCCGAGCGAGGAGAAGCGCCGCGAGTACTACGGCTCGATCACCGGCGAGACCGAGCGGCTCTCGCGGCTGATCAACAACGTGCTCGAGTTCTCGCGCCTCGAGCGTGGGGCGCGCACGTTCGAGCTGCGCATCGGCGACGTCGCGCCGATCGTGCGCGAGGCGGTCGACTTGTTACGGGGGCACGCAGCTCAGCATGGCTTCGCGCTCGAGCTCGTGCAGGACGACGGCCTGCCGCCGGTGCGCTTCGAGCGCGATGCGCTCGTGCAGGTGGTGTTCAATTTGGTGGATAACGCGGTGAAATACGGCCGCGGCGAGACCGCGCGCATCGAGGTGTCCTGTCGCCGCGCGGGAGAAGGCGTCGCGATCGGGGTGCGCGATCACGGGGCGGGGGTGCCGCGCGAAGAGCTCGGACGGATCCTCGAGCCCTTCTATCGACGTGGGGATGAGCTGACGCGCAGCGCACAGGGCGCTGGGATCGGGCTCGCGCTCGTGCGGGCGCTCGTGCAGGAGATGGGCGGGGTGCTGCGCGTCGGGAACGCCGATGGGGGCGGGTTGGCTGTGACGCTCGAGTTATCAGGGACCGCGAGTAGAGCAGCGGTCTGAACCGGCGCGTCGCTACTTGGGTGCTCGGCGCGGAGGAGGATCGAGGTTCACGCACGAGCGAACGCGCGCGCTCCTCGGGTGCCGCTCTCGCTCCGTGGCTCGCCTGTGTACCTGGGTGTACCGGGCAGCTGTGAACCAGAGCCCTTTGGTCTTCAGGCGCTCCCTGCTGCGCTTGACCTGCGCTGCGAGCGGCACCCCACCGTCGCGCGCGCGTTCGCTCGCGGGTGGGGGCGCACGCGTGCTCGTTGGGTGCCGGCTTGCGGATCTCGCCTTGGGAAGGTGAATCGAGGGCGCCGTCGAGGCGCCCTCGATTCACTTTGTTGGGTTGCTGTGCTCGCTTGTTGCGGTTGGCGAGCACGCCGTCGGTCGCTTCGCTCCCCGGCTTGGGGCTTGCTGAAGAGCTCGTGCGGCTGCGGTAGCTAGGAATCTTGCAGCAGTGCCCGGGCGTGCTCGGGGTCGACGGCGTAGAGCGTGGCGCAGAAGACGCAGCGGACTTCGAGCTGTTCGCGGGCGGTCATCGCGCGGTCGAGGTCTTGGCGGCCGAGCAGGGAGACGGCGCGGAGCACGCGGGATTCGTCGCAGCCGCAGTGGAAGAGGGGGGAGCTGGACTCGAGGTCGCGGCGGCCGGAGCGGGTCAATAACAAGCCGATCAGGTCGACGGCGCTCGCGCCGTCGTGGACGAGGCGCGAGAGGGCGGGCAGGCGCTGCACGTTGGCTTCGATCTGCTTCACGGTGGCGTCGTCGGCGCCGGGCAGGGCTTGGACGAGGAACGCGCCGGCCGCGGCGGGCGCGCCGTCGGGGTCGTGGTAGATGCCGAGCGCGACGCTCGACGGCGTTTGCTCGCTCTCGGTCAGGTAGAGCGCGAGGTCTTCGGCGATCTCGCCGGAGACGATCGGTACGATGCCGGTGTAGGGCTCGCGCCAGCTCGGCCGGAAGCGCGCGACGGAGAGCTCGCCGAGGCCGATCGCGCCGGCGACGTCGAGGCGGCCGCGGCGCAGCGGAAGATCGAGCTGCGGATTCGCGACGTAGCCGCGCGCGCGGCCGGCGTCGTCGGCGATCGCGACCACGTGCCCGAGCGGGCCGCGGCCGCGTAGGCGCAGCTCGACCGTCTCGGCGTCCTTTCCCTGAGAAGCGAGCAGCACCGCGCCGAGCAACGCGCGGCCGAGCGCGGCGGTCGCGACCGGCGACGTCTCGTGCCGCCGCGCGGCCTCGCGCACGAGCTGTGTGCCGACGAGTGCGCGGACCGAGACGGATCCGTCCTCGGAGAGCGTGCGCAGGAGCTCGTCGGGTCGCGCGTCTGCCATGGGAGCGGCGCAGCGTAGCCGCGGCTCTCCGGGCGATGCGGCGCCGGCGTCCGTGTCGCGCGCGGCAGCGCTAGCGGGTCCTGAACCTCGGGCGCGGGGCCGGCGCGCACGTCGCAGCTTCGACGCCCCGGATCTCCCCGGCGCGGACGAACCGCTCGTACAGCCGGCTCACGCACTCGTTCCATTCCGTGTGACCCTGGCCGCGCAGCACGAGCTCGATCCGATTCGGGAAGCTCGGCGCCACGCGCGCCGTGAACGACAGCGGCGTCGCAGGGTCGCTATCGCCGGAGACGAACATCGCGGGGACGTCGGATCGCACCGGCTCGCGGTAGCCGGGGGACAGCGAGGCCTTCGGCCAATGGCGGCACGCCGCTCGTTGCCGGCGCACGCGATAGTCGCCGCCGAACGTTCCCGCCGTCTCGGAAGCGATGTCGGACTCTCGCAGGAACGCGACGTCTTCGTTGCAGGTGATCGCGAAGAAACACGCCGAAGCTCAGCGCCGAATCGTTCCGGCGCGTGCTCTCCAGAGTCCCGTCCACGATCGGCTGCCAATTCCCCTCGTGGGCCTGATGGATCAGCCACGGCACCGATGCGGCGCTGTGCGCCTGATAGAGCATCGAGCGCAGCCACTCTGCGACGCGGCCGCGTCCCAACGTCACGAGCTCATTACTGCCGGGCACGGCGACGCGAACGCCCGAGTCGAGCCGAGCGAGCACCTGCTCGAACTCGTCGCGCAGCCTCGGGAATGCGGCGTGGCACTCGGCATCGCCGGCACACGCGGTGATTACGCCGTCGAGCGCCTCCTGCGCCGCCTTCGCGAGCGGCAACGGCATCGCGAGGTCGAGCGGAACGACGCTTCCCAGGTAGACGGTGCGCACGCTCTGCGGAAAGGCCCGCAGATAAATCTGCGCTGCGCGTGTGCCATAGGAGCCGGCGAACAGATTCCAGCGGCCGTAGCCGAGCGCCCGCCGCATCTGCTCGAGATCATCGGCGAAGCGAGCGAAGCCGTACTTCGTGAGATCCGCGCGCGCACTCAGCTCGCGCACGCAGCTCGAGATGGCGGCCACCGGAAACAAATCGCGCAGCGTCGACGCGAGGTCGCCCTCGGAGTAGAGCGCGCATCGCAGCGCCGCGGATCTGCCGGTTCCGCGTTGATCGATCAGCACGAGGTCGCGATCGCTGCGCAGCCGTGCGAACTGCGCCGCATAGAGTCCGCTCCCGCTGATCGCGTCCTCGCCGGGCCCGCCCATCAGCATCACGATCGGATCGGGCCGACTCTGCCGTTCGGTTGCAGGGACGACGACGACGTGAATCGGAATCTGGCGGCCGCCGGGGCGCCGCGGATTCTCCGCGACGTGAAGGACGCCGCAGCGCGCCGGCTCTGCGAGCTCGGGCGCCTCGCACGCGGACATCGCGATGCGGGGCTCCAGCGACCGCGCTTGCTGCGGGACGCACGCGCACCACGCAGCCGACAGCGTCGCGAGCACGATCGCGCTCGATCTCTTCGCGCGCGCGCTTCGCATCAGTCGACCGGAAAGGTCGTCGCCTTCACCTGCGATCCGCCGTCGACTGCGATGCACTCGCCGGTGACGAAGCTCGCGCGTTTCGAGAGCAGCCAGACCACCATCTCGGCGACTTCTTCGGGCTCGCCCATCCGCCCTAATGCGTGGCTCGCGATCAGGCGCTTCGCGAGCTCGGGCGAGAGCCGCTCGAAGCGCTCGTTGGCGGGCGTTCGGATCATGCCCGCGTTGACGACGTTCACGCGGATGCCGCGCGGCGCGAACTCGGCGGCGGCCGTCTTGCTGAGCGCGATCAGCCCGCCCTTCGCGGCGGCGTAAGCGGCGAGGCCGGGCATGCCGCGCACGCCGACCGTCGAGCCGACGTTCACGATCGCGCCGCCGCCGCTCTCGATCATCGCCGGGATCTCGTGCTTCATGCACAGCCAGATCCCCTTCAGCGAGACGCCGACGAAGTCGTCCCATTCTTCTTCCGTGAGATCGGTCAGCAGCTTCACGCTCTCGCCGCCGGAGGCGCTGTTGCACGCCCAGTCGAGCCGGCCGAACGCGCCGATTGCCTCGTTCACCATCGCGGCCGCGTGATCCTCGCGGCGCAGATCCGCGACCACGAACGCCGCTTCGCCGCCGGCCTTCTCGATGCGGCGCACGGTGTCCTCGCCGCCCGCGCGGTTCACGCCGGCGACGAGCAGGCGCGCGCCCTCTCGCGCCGCGAACAGCGCGGTCGCGCGGCCGACGCCGCTGCCGGCGCCGGTCACGATCCCGACGGTGCCTTCGAGCATTCCCATGAGCGCGCCTCGACGTGCAGCGGCGCATGCTACGAGGGCGCGCAGCGGCGCCGCCACCGGCGGAGACCGGAAGCGAGCGATCGCTTAGGGATTTTTCGCGCGGGCGCGCGACACTGCGCACGCCATGACGTGTGCAATCGGGCGCTTCGCCCCATCCACGACGGGCCGCGCACACCCCGGGACGCTGCTCGCGGCGCTGCTGTGTTGGCTCGACGCACGCTGTCCGGGCGGGCGCCTCATCTTGCGTCTCGAGGATCTCGATCCCGAGCGCTCGCGCGCGGAGCTCGTCGCGGGGCTGCAGGAAGATCTCGCGTGGTTCGGCCTCGATTTCGACGAAGTGCAGCTGCAGAGCACGGCGCGCGCGCGGCACGAGGCGGCGCTCGACCAGCTCGCTGCGAGCGGGCTGCTCTATCCCTGCGCTTGCTCGCGGGCCGCATTGCGCGCGCGCGGCGAGGCGGCGCCTGACGGCGGCTTCACCTACCCGGGTACGTGCCGTGAGCGCGCGCTTCCCACAGACGGGTGGCGCGCGAGCCGCGAGCCGCTGCGCGTGCGCGTGCCGGCGCGCGAGGTCGTGGTGCTGGACGAATCGGGCGCGGTCTGGGCCCTCGATCCCGCGCGCGCGTTCGGCGATCCCGTCGTGCGCCGGCGCGACGGTGCGATCGCATATCACCTCGCCTCGGTCGTCGACGACGCCGCGAGTGGCGTCACGCGCGTCGTGCGCGGCCGCGATCTCGCGCTGCACACGCCGCTGCAGGTCGCGCTGCGCGAGCTGTTAGGGCTCCCGGTGCCCGCGTTCCGCCACCACCTGCTGCTGCTCGAGCCGCGCGGCGGGAAGCTCGCGAAGCTCCACGGCGCCGTGGCCGCGCCCGAGCTGCGCGCGCACTACTCGCCCGAGGCGCTGTGCGGCGTGCTCGCACACGCGTGCGACCTGCGCCCGAGCGCGGACCCCGTGACGCCGCGCGAGCTGTTGCCCGAGTTCGATTGGAAGCGCGTGCGGACGGAGGATGTCGCAATGCGGTGGACCGGGAGGGAGCTGGCCATCGACCACTCGCTCACACGAACGTGAGCCCGAGCCACTCCAGCACGACCGACGGCTTCTGCTGGCCCTCGACCTCGACCGTCACCTCGGTCGTCGAGAGCCACCTTCCGCCGCCCTGGTCGTCGAGCGCCTTCAGCTTGAAGCGGCCGCGCACGCGCGAGCCGCTCTTGACGGGCGAGACGAAGCGCAGCTTGTTGATGCCGTAGTTCATGCCCATCTTCGCGCCCTTCACGCCGGGCACGACCTGATAACTGAACGCGGCGACGAGCGAGAGCGTCAGGAAGCCGTGCGCGATGGTCGAGCCGAGCGGCGTCGCCTTCGCGGCGGCGGGGTCGACGTGGATGAACTGGTGGTCGTCGGTCAGGTCGGCGAACGCGTCGATGCGCTTCTGGTCGACCAGCGTCCACTCCGAGACGCCGAGCTCGGTTCCGACCATCGCCTTCAGCTCGTCGAGCGTGACCGCCTTCGTGGGGCCTTTCATCGTGTCGCTCCTTTTCGTGATGAGGAGCGCAGCGTAGTGCGGGCCTACTCCGATTCGCCGCGCTCCGACAGCTCCGGCAGCAGCGCGACGGCCTCGTGATCGGGCAGCGCCTCGACCTTGCCGAGCCGTCCCTGGATGAAGCGCGTCTTGCGCGCCGCGTCGCCGATCGTGCTCGACGCCTCCTGCAGCTTCTTGTCGACCTTGTCGAGCAGCTGCCCGAACTGGCCGAACTGCTGCTTCACGGCGCCGAGCAGCTGCCATACCTCGTGGCTGCGCTGCTCGATCGCGAGCGTTCGGAAGCCCATCTGCAGGCTGTTCAGCAGCGCCGCCAGCGTCGTCGGGCCGACGAGGATCACCTTGTGCTCGCGCTGGAGCGAATCGAACAGCCCGGGGCGCCGCAGCACCTCGGCGTAGAGGCCCTCGGTCGGGAGGAACAGCAGCGCGAAGTCGGTCGTGTGCGGGGGCGCGATGTACTTGTCGCGGATCGTCTTCGCCTCGCCGCGGACGCGCGTCTCGAGTGCGCGCCCCGCTGCCTCGATACCGGCGAGATCGGCGCGCTCGACGGCGTCCTGCAGCCGCGCGTAGTCCTCCTGCGGAAACTTCGCGTCGATCGGCAGCCAGAGCGGCGCGCCGCTCGCGCCCGCAGGGCCGTTGGGCATGCGCACCGCGAAGTCCACCCGTTCCGCGGAGCCGGGACGCGCCTGAACGTTCTTCGCGTACTGCGCGGGCGCGAGCGTGTCGGAGAGCAGCGCGTCGAGCTGCGTTTCCCCGAAGCCGCCGCGCGTCTTCACGTTCGTCAACACGCGCTTCAGATCGCCGACGCCGACTGCGAGCGACTGCATCTCGCCGAGGCCCTTGTGCACCGCCTCGAGCCGGTCGCTCACCTGCTTGAACGCGGCGCCGAGGCGCTGCTCGATCGTCGCCTGCAGCTTCTCGTCGACGGTCGCGCGCATCTCGTCGAGCTTCTTCTGGTTGTCGTCCTGCATGCCGCGCAGGCGCGCGTCGATCGATTCGCGCGAGCGCGCGAGGTTCTGATCGAGGCTCGTGCCGACGTCGCGCAGCGTGAGGCCGAGCTCCTCGCGCAGGTGACGCGTGTGGATCGCGAGCTCGTCGCGGCTGCGTGCGAGCTCGGCCGCGAGCGCGCGATCCGTCCGCTCCTGTGCGAGCGAGAGCGCCTCGAGCCGCGGCGCGAGCGCCGCCGCGGGATCGCGCTCGCCGCGCCGTAACAGCTGCCAGAGCTGCGCGGCGCACACCGCGAGCAAGAGCCCGACCCCGACGAGGGCGACCTCGACGAAACCCATGATCCACCACCCCGCTGCGATCATACGCTCACGCAGAGCGCGCGAAACGCCCGAACGGCCGTCGTTCGAGCCATCGATTCGTTGCGAGGTGAGGATCGGGTGGCGCTGTGACAGCGGCGGTCACAACCGCGCTCAGATTTTCAGCTGACGCCACTTCCCGGATGCGAACCGGAGCAAGAGCCCGCCCGCGAGAAGCGCGACGTAGATGGTTCCGCCCGCATAAGCGCCGGTGAGGCCGTAGCCCCAGTGCACGCCGAG
>DASTOI010000384.1:0-4496 GCA_035762585.1 Myxococcota bacterium | reverse complement strand
CCTGCGGGGACCGCCGCGGCGCGAACAAGTGATCTCATGCGGCCCGCTCGCGACGCGCTCGCGACGCGCGACGCGCGGGGCGATGCTCGGCCGCCATGTCGCAACAAAGGGCCGCTGCGCGCGTCGCGATCGTCACCGGCGCTTCATCCGGCATCGGCGCGGCGTCGGCGCGCGCGCTCGCGAACGCCGGCTTCCGCGTCGTGCTCGCCGCGCGGCGCCTCGAGCGGCTCGAGTCGCTCGCGAAGCAGATCGCGGCGGATGGCGGCGCGGCGCTGCCGATCGCGGCCGATCTCGCGCGCGAGGCCGACTGCGCCGAGCTCGTCGCGCGCACGCTGCGCGAGCTAGGCCGCATCGACGTGCTCGTGAACAACGCCGGCGCGAGCCCGGGCGCGCCGGTCGAGTTCCTGCCGCGCGCGGAGATCAGCCGCACGTTCGAGGTGAACCTGATCGCGGCGCTCCATCTCGCGGGCCTGGTTGCGCCCGCGATGCGCGCGCAAGGCGGCGGCCGCGTGATCAACATCGGCTCGCTCGCGGGCAACGTGCCCGCGCCGATCGCAGTCACCTACGCGTCGACGAAGGCCGGCATGGAGATGGCGTCTCGCTGCCTGCGGCTCGAGCTCGCGCCGTGGGGAATCGCGGTCTCGCACGTCGTCTGCGGGTTCGTCGACACCGAGACGTTCGCAAACACGAAGGCGACCGTGGAGCACCTGCGCGGCGACCCTGATAACCCGTACCAACGGCTGCTGCTCGATCTCGAGGTGTTCGCCGAGCAGCAGGTCGCGCGCGCGCTGCCGCCCGACGCGATCGCGCGTGTGGTCGTCGCGGCCGCCACCGCGCGCCGCCCGCGCGAGACCTACTTCGCGCCGCCGTCGGCGCGCTTCCAGCGCGCGCTGCTGAACGCGCTGCCCGAGCGCTGGCTCCAGGCGCTGCTGCGGCGCCTCTACAAGGTGAAGGCCGCGGACGTTCCTCCTTTCTCGTAGGCGCGATCGAGGAAGGAACGCCCCCGCTTCGCCTTGTCGCAGGCAGGCGCGCGGGCACACTGCCGCGCGATGTCGCACGCGCCGCCGCCGCCGTTTCGCCCGCTGCCGATCCGCGCGTTCAACGCGCTCGGCCGCGGCGCGGCGAAGCTCGGCGTGCGCGGCGTCTCGCTCGAGGAGGGCTTCCTGCTGCGTGCGGCCCGCGGCGCGACGCGGCTCGACGATTTCGGGCCGGAGAGCTTTCTCGCTGGGCTGCGCGTGCTGCTCGCCTCGCTCGAGCGCGACGCGAAGCTGAACGCATTCGGCCGCTACTTCGCGCGGCGCCAGCTGCTCGAGCTCTTGATCTGCCGGCTGCAGCTCGTCGACTGGCGCCGGCGCCATCCCGAGGTCGAGAAGCAAGAGATCGCGCGGCCGCTGTTCGTGCTCGGTCTGCCGCGCACCGGCACGACGGTGCTCTACAGCCTGCTCGCGCTCGACCCCGCGCATCGCTCGCCGCTCTCGTGGGAGATCGACGACCCGTGCCCGCCCGCCGAAGGCGAGAGCTACGCGAGCGATCCGCGCATCGCGCGCAGCGAGTGGCGCTTCGCGCAGCTGCGCCAGCTCGCGCGCGGCATCCAGGCGATCCACCCGGTCGGCGCGGCGCTGCCGCAAGAGTGCATCGTCATCACCGCGTCCGAGTTCACGAGCATCCGCTTCGAGATGTGCTTCGACGTGCCGAGCTATCAGGAGTGGCTGCTCGGCGCGGACCTGAGCGGTTGTTACGAATGGCACCGACGGTTTCTCCAGCACATGCAATCGCGCTACGCGGCGGAGCGCTGGGTGCTGAAGTCGCCCGGGCACCTCGGCGCGATCGACGCGCTGCTCGCCGCCTACCCCGACGCGCTGATCGTGCAGACGCATCGCGACCCGCGCCGCGTCGTTCCATCCGTCTCGTCGCTCGAATGGACGCTGCGGCAGATCGCGAGCGACGAGCGCGACGCACACGCGCTCGGGCGGCAGCAGCTGAACGCGTGGTCGCGCACGCTCGCGCGCGGCATGCGCGCGCGAGCGCAGCACGTCGCTCGCGCGAGCCAGTTCCTCGATCTCCACTTCCACGAGATCGCCGCCGACCCGACCGCGTGCGTGCGCCGCGTCTACGCGCACTTCGGGCTCGCGCTCACCGGCGAGCACGAGCGCCGCATGCGCGAGTACGTCGCTGCGCATCCGCGCGAGGAGCACGGAGCGCATCGCTACACGCTCGGGGCCTTCGGGCTCGAGGAACGCGAGGTGGACGCCGCGTTCGCCGACTACGTGGCCCGCTTCGGCGTGCGGCGCGAGAACGCCTGACGGGGCAGAGAAGCGAAGGCTCGCGAGAGCCGGGCTAGTTGCGCCCCGAGCTCACGGCGCCCGCGCGTAGAGCCGAGCCGCGCGAGATGTGCGGCGTGTTGTTGCCGTCCTTCCCGCCGGAGGAAGGCGGGATCACCGGCGTCACCACCGTCGAGAGCGCACCCTGCGTCCACTGGCGCTGCGTCGCGAACTCGACCGACTCGCTGACCGCGGTGCGCGTCTCCGAGCTTCCGCTCGTGAGCGCGGCGTAGCCTGATTCGCCGCTGATGCGCGGGCGATTCGTCGGCGGCGTCGGCTGGTAGCGGCTCTGCATGTGCGAGTCGTCCCAGGCAGCGGCCTGCGGCGGAGCCGGAGGCGGCGTGGCGCTCGCGGGCGGCGCTGCGCCGACCGCGGGCGTCTCCGCCGCGCTCGCCACCGCGCAGAGCGCGCACGCAATCGAGATCCAGAGCCCGCTTCGCCGCATCGGCTGCCTCCGCACGATTTCTCCGCGGGTGTGTCGCGCGCGAGTCGTGCGAGGTGACGTTCCGCGCGCGGCGCTTGCTAGGACGCCGCCGGGCGCGAGAGCTGCGGGAACGGCGGCGGCGCATATTCGGCAAATTGCGGCAGCTCCCCGGCAATCTCGAACCACGGCGCCTTCGACGACACGAAGATGTGTCGCTGCTCGCGCTCGCCCGGGTCGTCTTCGAGCGAGCCGCACGGGACGACCGCGGCGCCGCGCGCGGGGCTCGCGTTCGGCTGCGGGCTGCCGCACTCGCCGCAGAACACCTGCGTGTATCGCAGCGCTTCGGGGATCTTGTACGAGCGCAGCCGATCCTCGCCGCGCAGCCAGCGGAAATGATCGAGCGAAACGAACAGATTCGATCCGTGCGCGCTGCCGCGCGCCTTGCGGCAGCGCGAGCAGTGGCAGCTCGTGATGCCGCCGCCGGCCAGCGGGCCGTCGATCTCGTACGCGACCGCGCCGCACAGGCAGGCGCCGCGTACCCGGCCCGCTGCGGGCTCGGTCGCGCGCGCATCCGTGAGCTCGGGATCGGTCGGCGACGCCGAGCCGGGCTCGCGCGGGAGCGCGCCGTGAATCGTGTGCCACGGCGCCTTCGACGCCACGAACAGGTGCCGGCTCGGGCGCACACCGAGCTCGCCGTCGAGCGTGCCCGCCGGAATGTGAACCTCGTCCTCCCAGCGCACCGGAAGCTTCGAGCCGCAGCACCCGCAGAACGTGCGCGTGAGCGCGGGCGACGAAGGGAAGCTGCGCAGGCTCGCCTCGCCGCGCGTCCAGCGGAACGTCTGCGCCGGCACGCCGGCATACGTGCTGAATGCGGTGCCATGCGCCTTTCGGCAGCGCGAGCAGTGGCAGTGCGTCATCCAGGAGAGCGGCGCGGAGACTTCCCACGCGATCTCGCCGCACAGGCAGCTACCGGTCGTCATCTCGGACGCCTCCTCGATTCGGACGCGGCGCTATGGGCGCAGCGCCGCGAGCCCGATTCCAGCGAAGACGAGTAGCGCGCCGCTCGTCGCGTCGAGCGCGGCGCCGAAGCGCGCGTCGCGAGCGATCAGCCGCGCGCGCGCCGCGGCGAGCGCGTAGAGCGAGAGCACCACGATCTCGATCGCGATCGAGCTCGCGCCGAGCACGAGGATCTGGAACGCGACGTTGCCGCCCGGCGTGACGAACTGCGGGAGGATCGCGACGAAGAACAGCAGCGCCTTCGGATTCGCTGCCTGCATCACGAAGCCGCGGAGGAAGGCGCCGCGCGCGCTCGATTCGCTCGCAGCGCTCGTCGCTTCGCGCTGCAGCGGACGCTTCGCGAGCGCGGCGCGAATCGCCTGCACGCCGAGTACGACCAGGTAGGCCGCGCCGGCCCAGCGCACGAGCTCGAACACGCGCGGCGAGGCGGCGAGCAGCGCGCCCACGCCGGTCGCCGAGAGCGCGAAGTAGAGCGCGTTCGCGACGAGAATGCCGAGCGTCGCGAGCAGACCTTCGCGAGCGCCGCTTCCGAGCGCGCTCGAGATCACCAGGGTCACCGCGATGCCTGGCGTCAGCGAAAGCACGAGGTCTGTCGCGCAGAATAGGAGCCACGTCTCGAGCGTCATAGTTGTTACGACGCGACGCTCTCCGCCACGCGCTCGCAGTGGTCGTCGCTCGTGCCGAACGCTTGCTCCAGCACGAGCGCGCGCTTCAGGTAGTAGTGCGGCGGCATC
>DASTOI010000383.1:0-3329 GCA_035762585.1 Myxococcota bacterium | reverse complement strand
GATCACGCCGAACATGACGCCGAGCCCGCACCTCGGCTGGCAACCGAGCGAGCAGGATCAGCTCGACGCGATGCTCACGCGCGACATCGACGGCGAGCCGCAGCTGCGCGTCCCGGAAGGCGTCACCGCGCGCCGGCTGATGGCGCAGATGGCTCGCATGCAGCTGAGAGCGAGCGTGGCCGGCGCCGACGATTTGACCGACGCCGAGCTGAACGATTCGTTCTACTACACGCTGTTCCCGAACTTCCATCCGTGGGGCGCGCACAACCGGATCACGTATCGCTTCCGGCCGAACGGCAACGACCCCAATAGCTGCCTGATGGAAGTGTTCTTTCTCTCCGCGTTCCGCGGCAAGCGGCCGCCGCCCGCGAAGCTCCACCTGCTCGGCCCCGACGAGGACTGGACGAAGGCGCCCGAGCTCGGCTTCCTCGCGAAGGTGTTCAATCAGGACACCGGCAACTTGTTCCGCGTGCAGGACGGGCTGCGCGCGGCGGCGCATGGTCACGTCACGCTCGCCGGTTATCAGGAAACGAAGCCGCGCCACTTCCACGCGCTGCTCGAGAAGTTCATCAGCGCGTAGCCCAAGATCCCAGTGAACGAGAAGCTTCGCATCCACGCCGATCGCGCCGCCTGCCGCGGCGCGCGCGCGTGCGTGCGGCGCGCGCCCGGGACGTTCTCGCTCGACGCAGAGCGGCGTGTCATCGTTGCCCGCGAAGTGGGCGACGCGGACGACGCCATCCTCGAGGCCGCGCGAGCGTGTCCGAACTTCGTGCTCGAGGTTTTTCGTGGCGACCAGCGGCTCGCATGAACGATCGCACGGAGCGTGAGGCGCTCGCGGGCCTGCACGCGCGGCGCGCCCGCGTGGTCGCAGCGCTGAGCGGGGCGACCGTTCTCGTCTACTTCGGATTCATCCTGCTCGTCGCGTTCGCGCCGGCTCGGCTCGGCACGCTGCTCGTGCCCGGGCTTTCGCTCGGCATCGCGCTCGGCGCCGCGGTGATCGTGCTCGCGTGGGCGTTCACCGCGCTCTACGTGCGCTGGGCGAATCGGCGCTACGACCCGGCGCTGCGCGCGCTCCGCGACGACTCCCGCGATGGCTGACGGCGCGACCAGCGGCGTCGCGATGGCGTGGTTCTTCGCCTTCATCGCGACCACGCTCGGAATCACCTATTGGGCGGCGCGCAAGACGCGCAGCACCGAGCAGTTCTACGCAGCGGGCCGCACGATCACCGCCGGCCAGAACGGCCTCGCGCTCGCGGGCGACTACATGAGCGCGGCGAGCTTCTTGGGCATCGCGGGCTTGGTCGCGACCACCGGCTTCGACGGCCTGATCTACTCGACCGGCTGGCTGGTCGGCTGGCCGATCGTGCTGTTCCTGATCGCCGAGCCGCTGCGCAATCTCGGCCGCTTCACGTTCGCGGACGTGGTCGCGCTGCGGCTGCGTCAGGCGCCGGTTCGCGTCGCCGCGGCGTGCGGCACGCTCGCGACCGTCAGCTTCTACCTGATCGCGCAGATGGTCGGCGCCGGGAATCTGATCAAGCTGCTGTTCGGGCTCTCGTACGAGGCGGCCGTCGCGATCACCGGCGCCGCGATGATCACGTACGTGCTGTTCGGCGGCATGATCGCGACCACGTGGGTGCAGATCGTGAAGGCGTGCCTGCTGTTAGGGGGCGCCACGCTCCTCGCGGGCCTCGTGCTCGCGCGCTTCGAGTTCTCGCCGCTGCGCCTCTTCGCTGCGGCCGCCGCGCAGTACGGCGACGGCGTGCTCGCGCCCGGCAAGCTCGTCACGAACCCGCTCGAAGCGGTCTCGCTCGGCGCCGCGCTGATGTTCGGCACCGCCGGCCTGCCGCACATCCTGATGCGCTTCTACACCGTGCCCGACGCGCGCGCGGCGCGCACCAGCGTGTTCTACGCGACCGGCCTGATCGGCTTCTTCTACCTGATGACGTTCGTGCTCGGCTTCGGCGCGATGGTGCTGGTCGGCCCGGAAGCAATTCGCGCCGCCGACGCCGGCGGCAACCTCGCGGCGCCGCTGCTCGCGCAGCAATTAGGGGGAACGCCGTTCCTCGGCTTCATCGCCGCCGTCGCGTTCGCGACGATCCTCGCGGTCGTCGCCGGCCTCACGCTCTCCGGCGCGGCGGCGCTCTCGCACGATCTCTGGGTGCACGTCGTCCGCGCCGGCCGCGGGGACACGGACGAAGAGCTCGTCGTCGTGCGCATCGCGACGGTCGCGCTCGGCCTCGTGGCGGTCGTGCTCGGGATTGCGTTCAAGGGCCAGAACGTCGCGTTCATGGTGGCGCTCGCGTTCGCGATCGCCGCGAGCGCGAATCTGCCCGCGCTCGTGCTCGCGATCTTCTGGCGCGGGTTCACGACGCGCGGAGCCGTCGCCAGCATCGCGACCGGCACGCTCGCGGCGCTCGGGCTGATCGCGCTCTCGCCGACCGTGCAGGTCGACCTGCTCGGCGCGAGCACGGCGTGGTTTCCGCTACGCAATCCTGCGCTGCTGACGATTCCGCTCGCGTTCGCGGCCGGCGTCGCCGTCTCGAAGCTCGCGCCCGAGCCGAACGCGGCGAGCCGCCACGATGCGCTGGCGCGGCAGACGCACTTCGGCCACGTCGAGGAGGCGCCATGAGCGAGCTCGCAAAATTCCTCGCCGCGCGCGATTTCCTGCTCGCGCAGCGCACGGACTACGCGGCGGCCGTGCGCGGCTTCCGCTGGCCCGAGCTCACGCACTTCAACTGGGCGCTCGACTACTTCGATGCGATGGCGAAAGGCGATGCGCGCATCGGCTTGCACGTCGTCGAAGAGACCGGCGCCGAAGAGAAGCTCTCGTTCGCGGAGCTTGCGCAGCGCAGCAATCAGGCGGCCAACTTCCTGCGCGGGCTCGGCGTCGCGCGCGGCGACCGCGTGCTCTTGATGCTCGGCAACGAGATCGCGCTCTGGGAGGCGATGCTCGCGTGCATGAAGCTCGGCGCGGTGATGATCCCCGCGACGACGCTGCTCGCGGCGGACGACCTGCGAGATCGCCTCGCGCGCGGGCAGGTGAAGCACGTGATCGCCGGCGCGGCGCACGCGGCGAAGTTCGCGGACGCGCCGGAGGCAACCACGCGAATTGCGGTCGGCGCCGGCGCCAGCGCCGCGGGCTGGCGGGATTTCGCCGATGCCAAAGAATCTCCAACGACTTTCGTTCCCGACGGCCCGACGCGCGCGAGCGATCCACTGCTGCTCTACTTCACGTCGGGCACGACCTCGCAGCCGAAGCTCGTGCTGCACACGCACGCGAGCTACCCGGTCGGGCACCTCTCGACGATGTACTGGCTCGGGCTCCAGCC
>DASTOI010000382.1:0-6912 GCA_035762585.1 Myxococcota bacterium | reverse complement strand
CTCCATAGCTGGGCCGTCGCGCAGGAGCCGACGCATCTCGATCCGCCGCGCACGCTGATCGCGAGCACGCTGTTCGACGGCTTCGTGCAGACGCCGGTCTGCGCCGCGCTCGTCTACGGCCTCGCGCGCCGGCGCCGCTGGACGCGGCCATTAGGCCTCGTCTACGCCGGCGCCGGCGTGATCAACATGTGGTTCTACTTCTTCGAGACGCTCACCGGCCCGCTGCCGCCGCCGCATCTCGGCGTCTACCTGCCGTTCAATCTGCCGTGGCTCTTCGCGCCGGCGCTGCTCGGCTGGCGGCTCTGGCCGCGGCAGAAGATCGGTCAGTAATCGCAGTTGTCGTGGTGATGGTGATGGCGGCGGTAGTGCTGGCGGCGGCGCCACTCTTGGTAGGCGCGGTCGTCGTAGCCGTCCTCGTAGCCCTCTTCGTAGCCGCGCTCGTAGCGGCTCGGGCGGTAGTCGCGGTCGTCGTAGACGGGGCGCGCGGCGCCGATCACGATCGGCGGCAGGCCGATCACGACGGCCACCTTCGGATGGCCGCCGTAGTAGCGGCGGCCGTAGCGGCGATGGTCGGCGCTCGCCGGCGCGACGAACAGGAGCACCGCGGCGAACGTGACCGCTGCGAGCAGTGCGCGGTGGGCGGTGGTTTTGGTGAGGCTCAGCATCTGCGTTCTCCTCTCCCCTCGATGGGAAGCAACCCGGTCCTGGCTCCCTGGTTTCGGACGCCCCACGCGCGGGGCCGCATTCATCACAGGCTCGAAAATCGAACTTCGCCGACGACCGCGCTGGAGCGGTGACACACGTCACCAACGGTGGGGCTGCGATTGCTCGCGATAGAGTCGCCCCGACTGCGAAGACCCTCCTAGGAGTGGGAGCCAGCGATGGCCGAGCCCGCGGCTTCCCCGAACGCCGTTCTCGACGCGAACGGCTTGCGCCTTCTGCCGGACGAGGGCGCCCGCCGCGCCGCGCGCGCGTTCGATCTGACCGCACTGCCGCCCGGCTTCCACGACGACCCGTACCCGCTCTACCACGCGCTGCGCACGTTCGTGCCGGTGCACTGCATGCCGTCCGGCGGCGTGCTGCTCTCGCGCTGGGCGGACCTCGACGCGGTCTACCGCGACGTCGCGACCTTCTGCTCCGACAAGCGCGCCGAGTTCGCGCCGAAGTTCGGCGCCCAGAGCGAGCTCTACGCGCATCACACCACGAGTCTCGTGTTCAACGACGGCGCGCAGCATGGGCGCGTGCGCAAGATCCTGGCGGGCGCGCTGACGCCGCGCGCGATCGGCGAGCTCGAGCCGGCCGTGACGAAGCTGGTGGACGAGCTGTTAGGGCGGATCGAGGCGAAGGGCAGTGTCGACCTGATCGAGGACTTCGCGGCGGCGATCCCGGTCGAGGTGATCGGCAACTTGCTCGCGGTTCCGCGCGACGAGCGCGGGCCGCTGCGCGCGTGGTCGCTCGCGATCCTGTCCGCGCTCGAGCCCGCGCCGTCGCCCGAGCAGCTCGCGCGCGGCAACGCCGCGGTGCGCGACTTCACCGCGTACCTGCGCGGCCTCGTCGCCGATCGCCGCGCGCATCCCGGCGACCCCGCGCGCGACGTGCTGACGCGCCTGATCCGCGGCGACGTCGACGGCTCGCAGCTCTCCGAGCACGAGCTACTGCAGAACTGCGTGTTCATCCTGAACGCCGGCCACGAGACGACGACGAACCTGATCGGCAACTCTCTCGTGCTGCTCTGCGAGTGGCCCGGCGAGCGCGCGCGACTTCTCAGGGAGCCGGCGCTGATCGCGAGCGCGGTCGAGGAGCTCCTGCGCTTCGAGAGCTCGAACCAGCTCGGGAATCGGCGCACGACGCGCGCGTGCGAGATCGGCGGCGTCGCGCTCGAAGCGGGCACGTCGATCACGCTCTGCATCGGAGCCGCGAACCGCGACCCCGCGCATTTCCCGCAGCCCGACCGGCTCGACGTCGCGCGCACGCCGAACCGCCACCTCGCGTTCGCGACCGGCCCGCACCAGTGCGTCGGCATGAACGTCGCGCGACTCGAGGGCCGCATCGCGATCAGCCGCTTCCTCGCGCGCTTCCCGAAGTTCGAGCTCGCGGCGAGGCCCACGCGCACCGGCCGCGCGCGCTTCCGCGGCTTCAGCACGATTCCCGCGCGTCTATCGTGATCGCATCGGAGATTGCATCGGGGACGTACTTTCATCTGCGGCTCGCGCGCGCGTGCAAGTACGTCCCCGATGCAAACCGGGGGAGCGCATGAACGAGATCTCGCACCGCAGCGTCGCGCTGAACGGAATCCGCCTGCACGTCGCGGAGTGCGGGCGCGGGCCCGCCGTCGTGCTCGTGCACGGCTTCCCGGAGAGCTGGTACTCGTGGCGCCATCAGCTGCCGGCGCTCGCGGCGGCGGGCTATCGCGCGCTCGCGCTCGACGTGCGTGGCTACGGGCGCTCGTCGAAGCCGGTGCGCGTCGACGACTACCGGATGCTGCTGAACGTCGCGGACGTGGTCGCGCTCGCGCAGAGCCTCGGGCCCGAGCGCGCCACGCTGATCGGCCACGACTGGGGCGCGCCGATCGTGTGGACGAGCGCGTTGTTACGGCCGGAGCTGTTCCGCGGCGTCGCCGGGCTCTCGGTTCCGTACTCGCCGCCGAGCGTGCGCAGCGGCCCGAGCCCGCTCGAACGCATGCGCGCGCTCGCCGGAAGCGACGAGTTCTACGTCGACTACTTCCAGACCCCGGGCCGCGCCGAGGCCGAGATCGAAGCGGACGTGCGGAGCTGGCTGCTCGGCTTCTACTGGTGCGCGTCGGGCGACGTCGTGAACGGCCCGAACATCGCGCTCGTCGAGCGCGGCAAGCGAATGCGCGACAGGTTCGTGTTCCCCGAGAAGTTGCCGCGCTGGCTCTCGGACGCGGACCTCGACGTCTACGCGCGCGAATTCGAGTACTCGGGCTTCTTCGGTCCGCTCTCGCGCTACCGCAACGTCGAGCGAGATTGGGAAGATCTCGCCGGGTTCGCGGAGCGGCCGATCGAGCTGCCGGCGCTGTTCATCGGCGGCTCGAAGGACGGGCCGACGATCTGGGGCGCGCCCGCGATCGCGCGTTTCCGCGAGACGCTGCCGCGCCTCACGCGTTCAGTCGTGCTCGACGGCGCGGGTCATTGGATCCAGCAGGAGCGGCCCGACGAGACGAACGCGCTGCTGCTCGAGTTCTTGAAGCAGATCCACTGAGCTCCGGCCCGATGGCGCGCGCGCGCACGCTGCTCTTCAACAAGCCGTTCCGCGTGCTCTGCCAGTTCACGGATGCTGCCGGGCGCGAGACGCTCGCGGACTACGTGCGCATTCCCGGCGTTTACGCGGCCGGCCGCCTCGACTTCGACAGCGAGGGGCTGCTCGTGCTCACGACCGACGGCGCGCTGCAAGCGCGCATCGCCGATCCGCGCCACGCGCTCGCGAAGACTTATTGGGTGCAGGTCGAGGGCGAGCCGACACGCGCCGCGCTCGAGCAGCTCCGGCGCGGCGTTCGCCTGAAGGACGGCATCACGCGGCCAGCCGAGGTCGAGGCGATTCCGGCGCCGGAGATCTGGGAGCGCACGCCGCCGATCCGCGTCCGCAAGCAGATCCCGACGAGCTGGCTCGCGCTCACGCTGCGCGAGGGCCGCAACCGCCAGGTGCGCCGCATGACCGCCGCAGTCGGGCTGCCGACGCTGCGGCTCGTCCGCGTGCGCATCGGCGAGTACGCGCTCGGACCCCTCCAACCCGGCGAGTGGCGCGAGGCTCGTTCGTGACGCGCACGCTCGCGATCACGCGCCCGGTGCCCGCGAGCCTCGCGCGCTGCGAGCTGACGCACCTCGCGCGCATGCCGATCGATCTCGCGCGCGCCCGCGCGCAGCACGCGGCATACGAGCGCGCGCTCGAGGCGGCGGGCTGCGAGATCGTGCGCCTCGCCGAGTTGCCGGAGCAGCCGGACTCGGTGTTCGTCGCGGACCCCGCGGTCGTGCTGAACGAGATCGCCGTGATCGCGCGGCCCGGCGCGGCTTCGCGCCGCGGCGAAGTCGCTTCGGTGGCGGCAGTGCTCGCGCCGCACCGCGAGCTCGCGCACATCGAGCCGCCGGGCACCCTCGACGGCGGCGACGTGCTCGTGCTCGAGCGCACGCTCTACGTCGGGCTCTCGAACCGCACGAACGCGGAGGGCGCCCGCCAGCTCGCCGCGCTCGTCGCGGGCCACGGTCATCAGGTGCGTCGGCTCGAGGTGGAGGGCGCGCTGCACCTGCAGACGGCCGTCACGCAGGCGGCTGAGCGCGTGCTCGTGCTCAATCCGCGCTGGCTCGACGCATCGCAGCTGCCCGATTGGGACCGCGTCGAGATCGACGCGCGCGAGCCGTTCGCCGCGAACGTGCTCTACGTGCACGGCGTGACGCTGTGCGCCGCTGCGCATCCGCGCACGAACGAGGCGCTCGCGGCGCGGGGCGCACGCGTCGTGCCCGTCGAGGCGGACGAGCTCGCCAAAGCCGAAGGCGGCGTGACCTGCTGCTCGCTGCTCGTGCAGCAATTGGGGTCAGGCACGGATTGCTGAAGAACGACGATCCGTGCCCGACCCCAATTGCTGTCAGCTCCACCCCCCGCGCGCGAGCGCGTCGGTGTAGCTCTGTACGAACTCGGGCGTCGCGCCGGCGCGCTCGAAGTTCGTGCGCACGACGGCGAGGGTGCGCGTCTCGCCGAGCGCGCGGCCGCGCGCGTGCGCGGCGCGCGCTTCGTCGTCGAGTCCGAGCGCGGCGGCCGAAGCGCACAGCACGTGGTAGATGCGCGGCCAGTCGGCGCGCATGCGCGCGCTCTCGCGGGCCGCGGCCAGCGCGAGCGCGTAGTCGGCGCGCGCGAAGTGCGCGAACGCGAGCGCCTCGTGGAAGTGCGCGAGCAGCGGATCGCGGGGCGAGAGCCGCAGCGCGACGTGCAGCCGGTCGATCGCCTCGTCGGCGCGCCCCCAGATCGAGAGCCCGCGCGCGAGCGCCCAGTGTCCCCACGCGAAGCTGGGATTGGCGGCGAGCGCGCCTTCGATCATCGCGATCGCGTCGTCCTTCTGACCGAACACCGCGAGCATTCCGCCCAACAACGCGCGCGCGCTCGGATCGCGCGGATCGACCGCGACGCCGCGCCGCGCGAACGCGATCGCCTGCGCGGCGGATTTGCCCGGCTCGCTCGTCCAGCCCGCGTTCAAGTCGTTCAGGTGCGAGAGGCCGTGGAACGTGATCGGGCCGGCGAACGCGGGGTCCTCGCGCTCGGCGCGCTCGAACCAGACGCGTGCTTCGCGAGTGTCCTCACGCGTGTAGCGCCAGAGGTGGAACAGCCCGCGCAGGAACGCGTCCCACGCGCTCGCGCTCGCGGGATCGCGCCGCACCGCGCGGTGGATCTCGACGCGCCGCAGCTCGGGCTCGAGCGCGGCCGCGATCTCCGCCGCCATCTCGCTTTGCTTCGCGAACAGCTCTTCGAAGCGCGCCTCGTACGTCTCGGTCGTCGCAAGCCGCCCGCTCGCGGCGTCGACGAGCTCGACCGCGAGCCGAACGCGCTCGCCCTGCTTGCGCACGCTGCCGCGCACGACGTAGGTCGCGCCGAGCTCCGTGAGCGCCTGCTCCGGCGTCGCGCCCGCGCGCTGCCAGCTCGTGAGCGTCGCCTGAGAGATCAGGGGGAACCAGCGATAGGCGGCGAGGCGATTGGTGAGGTCTTCCGCGAGCCCGTGTGTGAACGCGAGCCGCGCCGGGCCGAGATCGTTCTCCGCATCGAACGCGAGGACCGCGAGCGCCGGGCGGTCGCGGAACGCGCCGTCGTTCGCCGGCGCAGGCGCGAGCGTCTCGACCTCCGGCGTGAAGCGATAGCCGCGGCCGTACGCGGTCTCGATCGCGGCCTCGCTGCCGAGCGCCTCGCGCAGCTGGCGGATGCTCTGCGCGAGCGAGTTCGGCGTGACCGCGACGCCCGGCCAGCCCGCCTCGAGCAGCTCCTCCTTCGTCACCACGCGGTGCCGGTTGCGGACGAGGTGCTCGAGCACGCGGAAGTTCGCGGGCGCGAGCGGGTGATCGCCGTCATCGCCCGCGAGCGAGAAGCGACTCGCTTCGAGCGTGAGCCCGCTGAACCGGTACCGCATCGTGCCGAGCCTTCCCCTTTCGATTCAACAGAATCTCACAATCAGAACGCCACTCCCTGCCTATGAACTTCCCGGACATGTCGTTTCGCGTGACGGGCTGGCTGTGGTGGTGTGCGCTCGCGCAGATCGCGTGTGGCCTCGCCCTCGCGGCGAACGCCGCGCCGCGCGTGGTGATCGTCGGCATCGACGGCGGCTCGTGGAATCTCGTCGAGCGCGGCTGGCGCGCCGGCGAGCTGCCGAACCTGAAAGCCGTGGCAGAACGCGGCGTGCAGGCGGAGCTCGCGTCGGTCGAGCCGACCAACTCGCCGGCCGTGTGGACCTCGATCGCGACCGGCCGCTCGCCGGCGGCGCACGGCGTCACGCACTTCCACGCGACGCGCCACGCGATCCGCGCGCCGGTCGTCTGGGAGATGCTCGCGCGCCGCGGCCGCCGCGTGGGCCTCTACGACTATCTCGTGATGTGGCCACCGCCCGAGCTTCCCGGCGGCTTCGCGATTCCCGGCTGGATGCGCCGCAGCGAGCGCGTGACGCCGCCCGACGTGTTCGCGCGCGCAGGCGCCGCGCCGTACTCGTACTCCAGCGAGGCGCTGCGCACACCCGACGAGATCCTCGCGAACAACCGGCGCGAGGCGCGTGAGAAGCCGGCGGTATTCGTCCGCTTGCTACGCGCGTTCGATCCCGAGCTCGCGACCGTCACGTTCTACGGCCTCGACGCCGCGTCGCATCGCTTCTGGCACGCGGCGTTCCCGCGCGATTTCTCGGAGCCGCTCCCGCCGGCGCCGCCC
>DASTOI010000381.1:0-2815 GCA_035762585.1 Myxococcota bacterium | reverse complement strand
CCGGCGTGCTCGCGAACGGCAGCTGGCGGCTGATCGAGGGCGATCGCGCCGAGGCCGGCCTCGCCGGCTTCCTGACGCAGACCACGACGCAGGGCGATGCCTACGCCGACGAGTACGACCTCACCACCGTGAACCCGCGCGCGTGGGCCGCGCTGAAGCTCGCCGTGGGCGAGCGCGCGGCGCGCATCCAGATCGATTATGGCTACCGGCGCGACTGGCTCGAAGGCGACGACTTCGAGCGCCGCCACTCGTCGCGCATCACGGCGCGCCTAGCGCTCAGCGAGCGGCTCGACGCGACGATCCATTACGGCGTCGACCTGCAGAACTTCGACGCGAGCGGCTTTCACATTCTCGACGCGCGCCGCGACGCCGAGCACCACCGCACCGGCGCGCAGCTGCGCTGGTTCAGCGAAGACCGCCGCAGCGAATGGAGCTTCCGCTACGAGTTCCTGCGCAATCTCGCCGAAGAGCGCGACTTCGACTTCGACGGTCACGGCATCGCGGGCCGTATGCGCACGCAGCTGCCGGTGCGCATTCCGCTCGGGCTCGACGTGCTCGCGAGCTACACGGACGTCGAATACGAGCGCTTCTCGATCGCGCCGCGCCGCGAGGCGCGCACGCAGCAGTACCGCACGGCGCTGATCGTGCCGCTGACGCCGCAGCTCGTCGCGGAGACTTCGTATGCGTACCTGCGCGTCGGCGCCGATCAGGCGCGCTTTCGCACCAAGCGCCATCTCGTCACCAGCGTGCTTTCCTACCGCTTCTAACAACTCGCCTCAGGAGATCGCCGATGGCCTCTCGATTCTCGGACCGATTGCTCGTGCTCGCGCTCACGGGCGCCACGCTGCTCGCGAGCAGCGGCTGCGTTTGCCTCTCGGGCGCCCCCGAAGCCGACGGCGACTGCCGGGAGACGTTCGGCTGGGACGCGCTGTTCGGAAATCACGCCGAGGATTTGTCGAACCAGGGCGCCGGCTCGGGCGAGGGCGGCGAGGACGGCGGCGGCGAGGGCACGACCCCCGAGTGAGCTCCACCGACACCTGCGCGCCAACCAGAGGAGACATTGCATGCGAATCGCGAACGACGTCACCGAGCTGATCGGGCGGACCCCGCTCGTGCGCCTCAACAAGGTCACGAACGGCGTGCGCGCGCAGATCGTCGCGAAGCTCGAGAGCCAGAATCCGGCCGACAGCGTCAAGGACCGCATCGGCTTCGCGATGATCGACGCCGCCGAACGCGACGGGAAGATCCAGCGCGGAAAGACCACGATCGTCGAGCCGACGAGCGGCAACACCGGCATCGCGCTCGCGTTCGTCTGCGCGGTGCGCGGCTACGCGTGCGTGCTGACGATGCCGGAGAGCATGAGCGTCGAGCGCCGCATCACGCTGCGCGCGTTCGGCGCGAAGCTGGTGCTGACCGACGCCGGCAAGGGCATGCGCGGCGCGATCGAGCGCGCGAACGAGATCGCCGCGAGGATTCCTAACAGCTTCATGCCGCAGCAGTTCATGAACCCGGCGAACCCCGAGATCCACCGCAAGACGACCGCGGAGGAGATCTGGGCGGACACCGACGGCATGGCGGACGCGATCGTCGCGGGCGTCGGCACGGGCGGGACGATCACCGGCGTCGCGCAGGTGATGAAGGCGCGGCGCCCGAGCTTTCAAGCGATCGCGGTCGAGCCGGCCGACAGCGCGGTGCTCTCCGGCGGCACGCCCGGCAAGCACAAGATTCAAGGCATCGGCGCCGGCTTCAAGCCGGACGTGCTCGACATGAAGCTCGTCGACCGCGTGATCCAGGTGAAGAACGACGAGGCGTTCGAGATGGCGCGCCGGCTCGCGCGCGAGGAGGGCATCTTCTGCGGCATCTCGTCGGGCGCGAACGTCGTCGCCGCGCTGCGCTACGCGAGCGAGCCGCTCCAACGCGACAAGCTGATCGTCGCGATCATCCCGAGCTTCGGTGAGCGCTACCTGAACACGGACCTGATGGCGCCGTACCGCTACGACGGCAGCGACGAAGTCGTCGCATGACGCGCGCAGCGTCGGCTGCGGGGGCGTTCGTCGACGAGCTGTTCCTCGCGCATCCGCGCAGCGTCGGTGAGAGCTACCCGGAGCATCTCGCCGCCGCGCTCGGCTTCGCGGCGCTGCTGGGCCTCGCGGCGGCCGCCTGTTTCGTGCACGCGCTGGTCCCCGCGCTGTTCACGCGCAGTGCGAGCCGCCGCGTCGCGGAGCTGAACACGCGCATGGTGCGCAATCGCCAGCGCCTCGCGGCGCTCGGAGCGGAGCCCGATTGGGCGATTTGAGCGAAACGCGCGACGTCGAGCTCGGCGCGTTTCGCGCGGTCGTCGTCGCGCTCCTGCTGATTCCCGCGGTCGCCGGCCTGACCGGCGCGTTCGGCGGAATCGAGGGGATGGCGCGCCTGTTCGGCAGCGATGCGCCGCTCGTGCTCTCGCCGGTGCTCCGCAACAACTTCCGCGCGATCTGCGCCGCGTTCTTCTCGTGGGCGCCGCTCGTGGCGTGGTCGCTCGCCACATGGTCTCGGCCCGCCGGCGCGCTGCGCATCATTCTCGCTTGCGGGTTCCTCGCCGGGTGCGCGCGCCTCACGGGCTGGCTCGTGGAGGGGCACCCGGGCGCGGTCGCCGTCGCGATCCTGAGCATCGAGCTCGGCGGGATGCCGCTGCTGCTCGTCTGGCACGGCCGGTTGTTACGGAGAGCCCGCGCGGAGGAGTAGGAGATCGACTCGGGATGCGCGCCCAGCGCATGCTGAGGATCCAACGCACGCGGAGGCCACTGTTCGACTCCGCTCGGCCCCGAAGACTTCG
>DASTOI010000380.1:0-3201 GCA_035762585.1 Myxococcota bacterium | reverse complement strand
GAACGCGGCGAGCACCCAAGTGGGCTCGAGGCCCGGATCGGCGAGGAGCAACCATTGCGCGTGCGGATGGCGCGCGGCCGCCGCGTGCGCGAACGCGAGCGCATCGTTCGCAGCGAGCGGGACATGCAGCACGACCGCTCCAGGCGAAGGAGCCGGCGGGAACGCTTCGAGGCGCGGCGGGCCGCTGAGCGCCGGCAGCGCAGCCATCCGCGCGAGCGCCGTTCGCGCCTGCGCGTCGCCGTGCACGATCCAGACTGCTCGTTCCAAGGCTCTCCTTGCGGACACACCGGCCCGCCGCCCCGCTGCGCAAGCTGCGTGCCGCGGGTGCACGCGCGTGCAGCTCGGCTGCCAGCGGCGCGACCGCGCGCGATTCTCGCGCCCCGGCAACGCGTCCGGCAGTGGACGCGCGAATGGCTCGCGCGCTTCACCGAATGAGGAAAGCGAGCGCATAGCCTTTTCGAGCTTCGCTCGGCTTCGCCTCGCTGCGCGCGTGCTGCGCCAGCTTCGCTGGCGCTGGCCCGCTTGCGGCTTCCCGAGCCGCGGTCGGTCGTGGCGTCGTCTTTCCCCCGGTGGCACCTCGCTCGCAGCTGCGCGCCGCGCCGTGTTCGGGTGCGCCGCCCTCGCGCGAGTGCGAAATTGCCGCGCCGGGGGTTTGCGTGGCAGCGACGGCGGCGCACGAGAGCGCGGTGATCGACGGCGGCGCGCGAGTGCGCCTGCGCAACTGGTTCGACGCTCCCTACGACGACGCGATCGCCGCGGCGCGCACTTGTTACTCCCCGCGCGTGATCGGCGCCGACGAGATCACGCCCGAGCAGCGCGGCCGGATCGGCAGTCTCACCTACGCGGGCGGCCATCACACCGTCTTCAAGCACGCGACGTTCGAGTTCGCCCTCGAGGGCGTCTCGCGCCAGCTGGTCTGGTCGCTGCTGCACAGCTTCCCGTTCTACAACAGCGAGCAGCAGAGCCAGCGCTACGTGCGGCTCGACGAGATCCGCGCGCACGTGCCGCCGGCGCTGCGAGGCGAGGCGCGCGAGGTCTACGAGCGTTCCGTCGCCGACGCCTGGCGCGCGTATCGCGAGCTGACCGAGCGGCTGAAGCCGGTCGTGTTAGGGATCCTCGCCGAGCTGTGGCGGCTGAAAGAGCGGCAGAGCAAGGCATTCGGGCGGAGCGTCCGGCGCGAGGCGGAGAAGAAGTCGATCGAGACGGCCCGCTACGTGATCCCGGTCGCGTGCCACACCGCGATGGTCTACACGGTCTCGGGCATCACGCTGCATCGCTTGTACCGGATGGCGGCGGCCAGCGATACGCCGGACGAGGCGCGCGACGTCGTCGGCAAGATGGTCGCCGCGATCCGCGCGTTCGATCCCGGCTTCTTCGACGAGATCGGCGAGGGCGCGCTCGCCGAGCACGAGCTGCCCGAGCACGACATCGCGACGAAGCCGGTCGATCCGTCCTGGCTGCGCGCGTTCGACGAATCGCTGAACGGGCGCAGCGCGCGGCTGATCGATTACGGCGCGAACGCGCAGGCAGCGGTCGCGAGCGCGGTGAAGAACGTGCTCGGCCGCCCCGATCTCGGCGACGCCGACGCGCTCGCGCTCGCGCTCGACCCCGCGCGCAATCGCTACCGCCTCGACACGCTGAACGTCGGCGTGCACTCGCCGCTGATGCGCGCGCTGCATCACGCGCACTACACGTTCCGCAAGAAGCTCTCGCACACCGCCGACTCGCAGGATCAGCGACACCGGATGGTGCCGGGCTCGCGCCCGCTGCTCGCGCGCACCGTGCCGGGCGACGTCGACGTGATCGAGCCGGCGCTGATTGCCGGCGACGCCGGCTGCCACGCGGTGTTCCGCGAGTGCGTCGAGGCGCAGTGGCACGCGCGCGCGCAGCTGCTCGCGCTCGGCGTCGCACCGCAGCTCGCGCTCTACGTGCTGCCGAACGCGCTCGCCGTGCGTTTCGAGGAATCAGGCTCGCTGCTGCATCTCCTGCACAAGTGGACGATGCGCACCTGCTTCAACGCACAGCGCGAGATCTACGACGCGTCGATGGACGAGATCGCGCAGGTGCGCGACGTCCATCCGGAGCTGATGCAATGGGTCGGGCCTCCGTGCAGCGTGAGGAGCGGGCTCGTCTCGCCGCGCTGCACCGAGGGCGACCATTTCTGCGGCGTGCCGGTCTGGAAGAGCTTCCCGCACGTGACGCGCAGGATTTGAGGGCCGGAGGCGGATCTCCATCGGCCGCCTGACGTGAGGCCGCTCGCGGCGCGGATCACCGAGGAAGCGATCCACCTGTCGCCGCTGGCCTTGATGTTCTTCTCGTTGAAGCCGCGCGCATCGCTCGGGCGCGACGGCTTCGGCAGCTCGCGCGGTCTCTTACGGGTGCCGAATGCTCCGGCGGCGCCCGAGCGCCAGCAGGCCGAGCAGCCCAGCCGCGAGCAGCGACGACGCGGGCGTCTCGGGCAAGCGGAAGCTCCAGCTGCCGAGCGACGCACGGCCGATCGAGAACGCGTCGTCATAGACGCTGATGTCACCGAGACCGATCTGCTGCTCGCTCTGGTAGACGGGGCCGACCTGGCGCGCGAACGAGCCGGTGTGGCCCCCGATGTCGTAGGCGACGTCGGCGTGCGCCTCGAAGAGCGTGGTCGTCAGGCCCCCCACGAAGCCCAGGCTCGTGACGTTCGACAGCATCAGATCGACGAACACCGCGGCATCGACGTTCACGCCTCCCGTGAGCAACGTGATCAGCGGAATCTGATCGATCCGCCCGAAGTAGTGCGAGCCCTGAACGCCGTCGAGCAGCACGTCGCTGCTGAAGACGAGATCCACGAGCGCGACGTCGGTCAGCGCGAAGTCCTGCTGAAGGAGGATGTCGAGTCCGGCATCCAGATCGGCGACGTCGTAGCCGAGCGAGTAGTCGACGATGCCCCAGTCGTGTCCGAGGCTGAGCCCCAAGAGCGGGCTCCCGAGCAGCATGTGGTCGACGTCGAGCACCATCGACGCCAGCGTGTCGCGGCCCGAGCCGACGAGCGCGCCGCCCACGAGTGCGCCGTTCGCCTGCACGTCGATGCTCCCGGCCGTGAGCTCGACCGGCCCCACCGAAACGCTCGAGCCCTTGCCGACCGAGTCGTAGAGCAGATCGCCATCGAAGAGATCGCCCGTCGGCGCGAAGTAGCTCACGACGCCGCTATGCCCACCGCCGGGC
>DASTOI010000379.1:0-2228 GCA_035762585.1 Myxococcota bacterium | reverse complement strand
CCGACGTGCGCAGCGGCGCTCTCGGGCGTGAGCACCGGAAGCTCCGCGCGCGCGGGCGCGGCGAGCAGCGCAATCCATAACAACAGCGCCCCGGACCGCCGCGAGGCGCCGCCCGCCGCGCTCATTGCGTCGCCGCCGGCTTGAAGACGCGCTTCGTGCTCGCCGGATGCTTCGCGAGCGCGTCGGCCGGCCGAATCGGGCGGCGCACCAGCTCACCCCCGCAGTTCGGACAGCGACCGTCAAGCGCGTCCTCCGCACACTCGCGACAGAACGTGCACTCGAACGAACAAATCCGCGCCTCGAGCGACGAAGCCGGCAGATCCCGATCGCAGCGCTCACACCCCGGTCGCAGCTCGAGCATTGAGCTTCTCCTCAGTCGGGCTCGATCCCTCGCTTCAGCAACCAACAAGAAGTGACGCGATCGCGCCTCGATGGCGCGATCGCGTCACCTCTCCTCCCAACTACGTGCCGGCGACGCGAGGCAAGGAGCCGCGCGGGCAGGCGGGGTCGCAGAGCGAACGCCCAGGCGCGGTCGCGCTCACGCTCACGTGCATCGCGCCAAAATCCTCGAAGGACGCAGGCCTCGGTCATAGAGCGACCGCGCGGCTGAGCGGCGCGAGCCCCGCCGGACCGCGCGGCGGCGTCCCGAACGAAGACCTGATTCCGGCGGCGCCGCACGTCACTTCTTCTTCCGCTCCCCGCTCGCAGTCGCAAACACACGCAGCAGCGCCCGGTGCACGATGCGCGCCGTCTCCGGCCCCGCCGACACGACCTCGCCGTAACTCTCCTCGCTCGCGCCATAGATCCAGGGCTCGTCCGCGTCCCACTCGCTCTTCGGGATGATGTACCCGAGCGCGTCGTTCGCGAGGTTCACCATCATGTTCACGCGCCCGCGCATCGCGCTGCGCAGCGGCGGAACCTCGACCGGCGCGATCCGGTAATCCGCGCCGGGCGGGTTCTCGATGCCGCCCACCGCGATCTCCGGATAGAGCTCTCCGGGCACGCACGCGATCCAGAGCTCGCCGATGCGAACGAGCCCGACCTCGCTCTCGGTCTCGAAGCCCCAGCGCAGATCGAGATCGCGGTCGAGCACGCCGGTGCTGCCGGCGAACAGCAGCGGCCAATTCGAGATCGGCACGTCGATCTGGCGTTTCAGCGCGGAGACGCTCGGCGAGCCGACGCGCGTGAACTCGCCGGCGGCGCGCGCATCGAGCACGGCTTCGGCGATCTGGTAGCCCTGCGCACGCGCCTTCTCCTGCGACGGCGTCGCGACCAGCTCGCCACTGCGCGGATCCATCACGGCGATGCGCGGCGGCGTCGTGATCAGCCCGCCGATGTTGCCGGTCAGCCAGAGCGTCGTGCCGCCGAGGCCGGCCTTGTAGCGCGCGCCGTCGTAGTCGAGCCCGACATCGAGGCCGCGCCGCGCCCAGCCGGCGACGTCGGCGGTCAGCTCGAGGTTGCGGTCCCAGGTCAGCTCGACGTGATTGCCGAAGTTGACGAGGGTGCCGAGCACGTCGTCGCCGCCGGCGCGCGTCACGACCGCGACGCGCAGCCCGTCGTCGATCACGTCGGGCCGGCGCGTGTCGATCGTCCCGATCCGGCGATCGCGCCCGCGGATCTCCGCGATCTCGAGCTCGGCCGGCTCGAGCCGGCGCACCGCCTGCGCGAGCGCCGTCCCGATCTGCTTGCGCAGGAACTTCAGGTAGCCGTCGGGGATCCCGCTGCGCAGCCGCGAGCGGCCCCAGATGCCCTGCGTGTCGGGCCCCTGATGATTATGGGTCGCGTGCACGAGCAAGTAGTCGAGCCCGAGCTCCTCGGCGTAGACCTCGCGCACCTTCCGCGCGAACGAGTGCGAGAGCCCGACCACGTCGGCGGCGACGATGCCGACGCGCGTGTCGCCGTCGTCGAACACGGCCGCTACCGCCTCCAGCTCGTCGTGCACGCCGGTCGCCGGGCGCGGGCTCTGGAAGCCCGCCATGTAGATGGCGTCGAAGCGCCCATTGCCGTTGCGATCCTCGTAGCGATCGACGTCCTCGTCGTAGCGGCCGTCGCCGTCGATGTCGGTCCACGAGTCGGCGAGCACCGGCGTGATCGGCGCGCGCCCGAAGCCCGCACGCAGCTGCGGCTCGGCGGACGCGAGCGCAGCGGGCAGCAGTAAACCCAACGCAGCGAACGCGAGCGCGAGCGGGCCGACGCGCTTCTTGCGGGTGGGAAGACTCAGGTCGTCA
>DASTOI010000378.1:0-2823 GCA_035762585.1 Myxococcota bacterium | reverse complement strand
CCTAACGCCTTGATGCGGTCGTTGACCTGCTGCTGCGCGCCGTTGCCGAGGGCGATCATGGCGATGACCGCGCCGACGCCGATCACGATGCCGAGCATCGTGAGCATGGACCGCAGCTTGTTCGCCCGGAGCGCGCCCAGGGCGACGGCGATGGTCTCACCGAGCAGCATCGATCGCTCCCAGGCTCACCGACCGCCGGGCCGGCCGCCGCCGCCCTGAGACATTCCCGGCACGCCGCCGCCCATGTTCTGGCGTATCCGGTCGTTCGTCTGCTGGTCGGCGATCACGACGCCCATGCCCCGCTGCTGTCCGGGAGTGACCGTGAGCAGGGTGGTGCCGAGCGCCGAGATGCGCTCCTTCACCGCGGTCTGCGCGCCGGTTCCGAGGGCCACCATGGCGATGACGGCCGCGACGCCGATCACGATGCCGAGCATCGTGAGCGCCGAGCGCAGCTTGTTACGGCGGATCGCCTGCCAGGCGAGGCGCCACATGTCGGAGAGCACTACGTCACCTCCATGCTCGGCTCGATGATGCGCCCGTCGAAGAAGTGCACGGTGCGCGAGGCCCAGCCCGCGATCGCGGCGTCGTGCGTCACGACGACCACGGCCATGCCCCGCTCGCGATTGAGCCGCGCGATCAGCGTCATGATCTCTCTCGCGCGCGCGGAGTCGAGATTTCCGGTGGGCTCGTCGGCGAGCAAGAGCGGCGGCGCCGTCACGATCGCGCGCGCGATCGCGACGCGCTGCTGCTGCCCGCCGGAGAGCTGCGCCGGCGTGTGCGACTCCCAGCCGGCGAGGCCGACGGCCGTGAGCGCCTCCTGCGCGCGCGCGTCGCGCTCCGCGCGCGGCAGCCCGCGGTAGACGAGCGGCAGCTCGACGTTCTCGAGCGCGCTGGTTCTCCCCAACAAGTTGAAGCCCTGGAACACGAAGCCGATCGCGCGGCGGCGGAGCAGTGCGCGCTCGTCGCGCGAGAGCGCGCCGACGTCCTGGCCCTCGAAGCGGTAGCTGCCCGCGCTCGGCGTATCGAGGCAGCCGAGCAGGTTCATGCAAGTGGACTTGCCCGAGCCGCTCGGCCCCATCAGCGCGACGAACTCGCCCGCCTCGACGCGCAGATCGATCCCGCGCAGCGCGTGCACGGCCGTCTCGCCCGCGCCGTAGATCTTCTCGACGCCTGAGAACTCGACGAGCGGCGCGCCGTGCGCCGGAGCGGCGCTCGCGCTCACGACTTCGGCGTCGTCGCGCTCACGATCAGCGCGTCGTCCAGCGCGAGCTCTCCGGCCAATACCTGCGTGAAGGCGCCGTTGGTCGCGCCGATCGTCACGTCCAACGGCTCGGGCTCGCCGCGGCGCAGCCGATACACGCGCTGGTCGCGCGAGCTCGCGTTGCCCGCCGGACTCGCGCGCTCGCGCGGCCGCCGCATGAACAGCATGCGCAGCGGGCTGCGCTCCTCGACGGCCGCCTGCGGCGGCGTGAAGCGCAGCGCGGCGTTCGGCACGAGCAGCGCGTCGGGAATGCGCTGCACCTCGATCTCGGCGGTGGCGGTCATCCCCGGCCGCAGCTTCCGCTCCGGGTTCTCGACCCGTAACAACACGCCGTACGTGACGACGCCCTCGAGCGCGTCGGCGCCGTAGCGCACCTGCACGACCTCGGCGTCGAACGCCTCGCCCGGCCAGGCGTCGACGGTGAACTGCGCCTTCTGCCCCTCGGCGACCGCCGCGACGTCGGCCTCGTCGGCGCTGACGAGCAGCTCCATCCGCGTCAGGTCCTCGGCGAGCGTGAACAGAATGGGAGACTGCAGCGACGCCGCGACGGTCTGGCCCGGCTCGACGGTCCGCTTCAGCACGATGCCGTCGATCGGTGAGCGGATCGCGGTCTTGCCGAGATCGGTGCGGAACGTCTCGAGCGTCGCGCGCGCCTGCCCGCGCGCGGCCTCGGCGCTCGCGACCTCCGCGGCGGCGCGCGCCGCGGTGGCGCGGGCGGTGTCGAGCTCCGCTTCCGACGGCACCTTCCCGCCGCTCATCTCGCGCACGCGCTCGAGCCGCGCGAGCTGCGCATTCGCCTCGAGCCGGCTCGCCTTCGCCTGCTCGACACCCGCGGCCGCCGAATCGAGCGCGGCCTCGGATTGCAGCACCTGCGCCTGCAGCCGCGTCGTGTCGAGTTGCGCGATCACCTGTCCCTTGCGCACGACGTCGTTGAAGTCGACGTGCACCTCGCGGATGAGGCCTGATAGCTCGCTGCCGACGTCGACCTGATTGATCGGCTGGAGCGTGCCGGTCGCGGTCACGTGCACGACGAGCTCGCCCCGATGCGGCGTCTCGGTCTCGTAGCTGAGCGCGGCGTCGCCGCCGCACGCGCGCGAGAGCGCCCACACCGCGAACAGCACGGCGACGAGCGAGAGGCCGCTGCGGCTGCGCGCGAAATCGAGCGCGCGCGCGCCGAGATTCGGCGGCGGCGAGCTCACGGCGTCGCCTCGGTCGACTCGGGGTGCGCGAACACCGAGCGGGGAGGGTCCAGCGGGCGCGGAGGCCACTGTTCGACTTCGCTCGGCTTCGCCTCGCTGCGCGCGTCGCTTCGCGGCGCTTGCTCGCTCTTCCAGCCGCCGCCGAGCGCCTTGTAGAGCCGCGCGAGATTGCTCGCGACGAGGCCCTCGCTCGCAGCGAGCTGATCCTGAGAAGTGAACAACGCGCGCTCCGCCGCGAGCACGCTCTCGAAGTCGACGAGGCCCGACGCGTACTGATCGCGCGAGAGCTGCGCGGCGAGGCCCGCCGCTTCCGCGGCCGCCGCGAGCGCATCGCGGCGCAGCTCCTCCTCGGCGAACGCGACG
>DASTOI010000377.1:0-7018 GCA_035762585.1 Myxococcota bacterium | reverse complement strand
CGCCGACCCGGATGGTCTGAAGCTCGAAGTCGCGCACATTCCCGGCGAGAACTCCTGAGTCGCCGGCGGGACGCTACGAAAACGCCTTCATCAGCAGCATGAGCGTGTCGTACTCGAGCTCCGCAACCCGCCGCCCGGACGCCGCGAGCACGATCGACGGCACCGAGCCGTCGAGGTGTTGCTTCGCCTGGCCGGCGAGGCCGAGCCCCCAGCGCAGCGTGCCCTGCGCCTTCCACCACTGGAAGCGCGCTTCGTCCCACTCGCCGCCCGCTTCCTGATAACCCGCGCGGAAATCGTCTCGCGTTCCGAAGCCGCCGATCTCGAGCGAGTCATTTCGGAAACGCCACATGCGCTGCGCGACCCAGCCGCAGTCCTCCATCGGATCGCCGAGGTGGCACACCTCCCAGTCGAGCGAGGCGCGCAGACCGTCGGGCCCCACGATGATGTTCCCATTGCGGAAGTCGCCGTGGACGACGGTGATGCGGCGCGGCGCCGGCGGGCGATTGCGCTTCAGCCAGTTGAAGCAGAGCGTGAACGCCGGCGACGGCTGCAGCAGCTCGTCGAGCGAGCGGCGCGTGTTCGCGAGCGCGGCGTCGAGCGGATCGCCGGCGGGGCGCGCCACGAGCGGGTGCGCTTTCGACGCGTCCGCGGCGTGAAGCTTCGCGAGCGCCGAGCCGCACTGGCGCGCGAGTCTCGGCCCGAGGCCGGGCGTGCGCTCGACGAGCCGTAACACCTGGCGCGGGATCGTCTCGCCCGTGATGCGCGACGTGATGAAGAACGGGCCGCCGACGAAGGCGTGGTCGTCGCACACCGCGTGCACGTGCGGCACCGGCATCCCGGCCGCCTCGGCGAGCTGGAGGTTCGACGCCTCCACCTCGATGGGGAGCAGCTGCATCGCCGCGAATGGCACGATCGTCGCGACGAGGGGCGTGCGTTGGTCGCCCGCGACCGCGTCGAACAGCACGTTGCGCCGGCGCGCGCCTGCCGAGGCGAGCTCGACGTTCTCGATCGCGACGCGCTTTCCCCACTTCTGCGAGAGGAACTCGCCGAGGCCCTTCGAGGTCTGCTCGACGACGCTCACCGCAGCTGTTCCCCTGAGAAGTCGTAGTCAGCGTGGCCGGGCTTCGCGATCGCGAGCTTGCCGCGCACGATCTCGAGCAGCGCCGGGAACGCGCGCCGCTCGAGCGCGGCGTCGTGGCCGGCATCGAGTCGCGCGACGAGCGCGGCGCTGAGCTCGCGCGCGCTGCGCCCCGCCGCGGGCTCGCCGAGCACGGCGGCGAGCAGCTCGAGCTCGCGCGAATCGTGCGCGGCGCCGAGCCGCGCCTCGCGCTCGAGGATGCGGCACAGGTTCCCGGCGACGCGCACCTGATGCTGCAGGCCACCCTTCGTCGCGGCGAGCACGTCGCCTTCGAGCAGGTCCGCGATGGTGGCGAGCAGCTCGCTCGCGGTGGGTCGATCCTGCATGCGCGCGCTCCCGGTGGCGGACGCGCAAGATATCGCCAGTGCGTTGCGAGAATCGACGGCCGTCCTCGCGGCCGCTACCACGCGCCGCAATGTCCGCTTTCGCGTCGGGTGAGAAGCGCTGGATCGAGCGGCTCGGCGGATTGCGCAACGCGATTCGGCAAGAGCTGATCGCGCGCCAGCTCGCGAGCGTCGCGAAGCCGGGCGACCGCGTCCTCGACGTCGGCTGTGGCCAGGGAACGCAGGCGCTGCGGCTCGCGGCCGACGGATGCCAGGTGACCGGCGTCGAGCCTTCGCGCGAGCTGCGTCGGTTGTGCGAGCGCGACGCGCTCGGCCGCGGCGTTCAGATCGAGGTGATCGACGGGACACTCGAGGATCTGGATGCGCTGTTCCGAGATCGGGCATTCGACCTCGTGCTCGCGCACGGCGTGCTGATGTATTTGCCGAACACCGGCGCCGCGCTCGCGACGCTCACGCGGCGGGTCGCTTCGCACGGCCGGCTGGCGATTTCTTTCCGAAATGCGCACGCGCTGGCGTTTCGCCCCGGGATGCGACGCGACTGGGCGGGCGCCCTCCGCGCCTTCGACTCCGACGACTACGTGAACGAGCTCGGTGTGACGGCGAAGGCGCACCGGCTGGACGACGTGAAGGAGATGTTGGGCGCGCTCGGCTTCACGATCGATCGCTGGTTCGGTGTTCGCGTGTTCAACGACTCCGTCCCGGGCGACTCGACGATTCCCGCCGACGAGGATTTCGCGACGCTCCTCGATGCAGAGGAGCAGGCCGGGCGACGTGATCCTTATCGGTGGATGGCGTCCCAGCTGCACGTGATCGCCTCGCGCCCATGACAGGTCGCGGCGACTAGCGCAGCCCCGGCATCACCTCGGCGGCGAGGCGCTGCACCGCGGCGCCGGCCTCCTTCGGATCGACGCCCGCGGTCGGACCGATCAGCACGAGCTTCGAGAGCCCGAGGCCGACGAGCTCGCGCAGCCGCGCGATGCACGCCGCGGGCGGTCCGACCACGGCGAAGCGATCGACGAACGCCGGCGAGAGCAGCCCGGCCTGCGCGGAATCGCCGCGCGTGTGCTGCGTCATGTGGTAGCCGCGGTGCACCTCGGCGAGCACCGTGCGCTGCTCATCGCTCGCGGGCCCGGCGACGCGGCCATGCATCACCGAGAAGCGCGCGAACGTCGAGAGCCCGCCGCGCACGAGCGTGCGCGCGACCGCGACATCAGGATGCGCGGCGACGTTCACGAACGCGCCGATGCGAAGCGCAGCGGGGTCGCGGTCGGCGGCGCGCGCGGCCTCGCGCGTCTGTGCGATTCCCCACGCGACGCGCTCGGGATCCGCGCCCACCGCGAGCAGCACACCATCCGCGTGGCGCGCCGCCGCGGTAATCACTCGCGGCCCAGTGCACGCGACTTCGACCGGCACCTTCGGGAGATCGCTCGGCAGCGAGTGCAGCTTGCTCGCCTTCGGCGCGTCGGCGAGGCCGAGCGTCGCGACCGGCGGCGCGGCGCGCTCGTCGAACGAGACCTGCTCGAACGGCAGCGCGTCGCCGCGCAGGTACGCCTGCAGCTCGGCGAGATAGCGCTCGAGCACCGCGACACGCGCCGGCGCGCGGCCGAGATGCGCCAGCGCCGAGTCGCCACGCCCGATCCCTAACACCGCGCGCCCGCCCGAGCTCGCATGCACGCTCGCGATCGCCGACGCGGTCGCTGCCGCGTGCCGCGTCGCCGGATTCGTGACGCCCGTGCCGAGCTTGATGCGCTCCGTCTCGCGCCCCGCGAGCGCGAGCGCCACATACGGGTCGCCTGAGAGATTCTGCGAATCGACGACCGCGAAGCCGTCGAACCCCGCGCGCTCCGCCCGCTGCGCCTGCGCGCCCGCGCTGCGCGCGTCGGCGACGCCGAGGGTCCAGAGCTCGAGCGCAGCCATCACCGATCTCCGAACGCAGCGCGGGGCACTGGTACAGGCCGCAACGATTTCAGCTCCGCCGGCGAGCAGATCGAACCCGGCAAAACGACCTCCGATATCTCGCCGCGGCCTTCTCCGGTGATCTCGTGCTTCTCGATCTCGATCAGTTCGCCGGTCTGCAAGTTGAAGAGAAGCGAAATCCCGTCCATGACATCGAGCTCGGACACGCGCTGCGGGAGCTCGATCTGGAGATAAGGAGGAAGCAGCGAGAAATCATGCCACCACGATCCCGACAGGTGGATCCTCTGCGCGGTCGGAAGGCGGAAGTACCGGGCGACGCAAGGAGGCAGGTCGGTACGCCGCGTTCCGATTCGAACGCTGACTTCCATCTGCCCACCGTCGCCCGCAACGAGGATGCTCACGGGCTCGTACTTCGGATCGATTCCGACGACGGCTCCGTTCGGCAGCAGTTCGAAGACCCGATCTTGGTGCGCGATCGACGGCTGGCTGAGGAGCGACGCAGCGAGGACCGCGACCACGATCGCTGCGGGGTGCCGAGTCGGAATCATCCCTGCGATCCTGCCTTCGCTTTTCCATCGGTCAGCGCCGCGATCTCCGCGTCGCTGAACCCCGCCTCGCGCAGCACGATCTCGGTGTGCTCACCGAGCTGCGGCACGCCGTGGCGAACGTCGCTCGGAGTCGCGGAGTAGCGCGGCGGGGAGCGCAGCACGTGCAGCGCGCCGGCGTGCGCGTCGGGCAACTCGACCAGTACGCGGTTCGCGACGGCCTGCTCGTCGGCGAAGAACCCGTGCATGTCGTTGATCCTCGCGATCGGCGCTTCGAGCTTGCGCGCGCGCTCGGTGAGCTCGGCGCAGGTGAATTTGCCGACCTCGCCGCGGATCATCTCGTAGAGCGCGGGCGCGTTCATGATGCGCGCGATCAGGCTCTCGAAACGCTTGTCGCCGATCGCGGCCTCGAGGCCCAGCACGCGCATCACCGCCTCGAACTGGCGGTTCTCGATGATCACGATCGCGACGTGCCCGTCCTTCGTCGGCCACGCGGTGTAGAGCCCGTCGCCGACGCTCGGCGGCGGAGGCGGCGGCTCGCCGAACTGGCGCGGCCCTAACACGTCGGGCAACAGAAAGCTCGCGAACGCGTCGAGCATCGGGACGTCGACGCGCTGGCCCTTGCCCGTGCGCTCGCGCGCGTAGAGCGCGGCGAGCGTCGCCCACGCGGCGGTCATGCCGCTGGTTTTGTCCGCGAACAGGTTCGGAATCAGCTTCGGCGGGCCGCCGAGTCCCCCGAGCACGCGCGCGAAGCCGCTGCGCGCCTGGATCACCATGTCGTAGGCGGGCTGATGCGCATCGGGGCCGTCGGGGCCGAAGCCGCTGATCGCGACGTAGACCAGCCGCGGGTTCTCGCGCGCGAGCCGCTCGTAGCCGAGCCCGAGCCGATCCATCACGTCGGGCCGGAAGTTCTCGAGCACGACGTCCGCTCTCGCGACGAGCCGCAGGAACGCCGCCTTCGCGGGCTCCTTCTTCAGATCGAGCACCAAGCTGCGCTTGTTACGGTTCAGCTGCGCGAACAGGCCAGTCACGCTGCCGCGCCGCTCGCCCATCACGCGCGTCGAGTCGCCCGCCGGCGTCTCGATCTTCACGACGTCGGCTCCGAGATCGCCGAGGATCTGCGCACAGAATGGGCCCGAGACGATCGCCGAGAGGTCGAGCACGCGGACGCCGCGCAGCGGCCCCGTGCTCTCCGTGCCGATGCCGACGCGCATTTCCGCCATGCGGGCCAGCCTATCACGCGCGGCGCACGCGCCGGGCTAGCTTCGCGCGCGATGTCGGCCAGCGAGATCGCGCTTCGAGAGTCCTTCACGTTCGTCTCGCGTTGGCTTTCGCCCGGTGCGCGCGTGCTCGAGATCGGCTGCGGCAGCGGCGCCCTCGCGGCGGCGCTCGGCGCGGCGGGCCATCGCGTGCTCGCGATCGACGCGGATGCGGAGCGCGTCGCCGAAGCGGCGGCGCGCGGCGTCGACGCACGCGTCGCCGAGTTCCCGAAGCTCGACGGCATCGCCGATGCGGCCTTCGACGCGCTGCTGTTCACCCACTCGCTCCATCACGTGCACGCGCTCGACGCCGCGGTAGGCCGGACGCGCGAGCTGCTGCGGCCCGGCGGAACGCTCGTGATCGAGGACTTCACGTGGGACGAGCTGCCGGCGGAAACGGCGCGCTGGGCGTACGCGCACTTCGATGCGCAGCGCGAGAAGCTGCGGCTCGGACCGCGCGCATGGCGCCACGAAGGAGACCCGCTCGCGACCTGGCGCAAGCACTTCCTCGAGCACGAACTGCACGGCGCCGCTGCGCTTCGCGCGGCCGTCGCGGCGCACTTCGAGATCGTCTCCAGCGAGCCCGTCCCATACTTCTTCCGCTACGCGTGCATGTCGCTCGGCGACGCGCCGGACGGCCGCGAGCTCGCCGGCGCCTTCCTGCGCGACGAGCGCGCCCGCGTCGCGCGCGGCGAGATCGCGGCGCTCGGCTGGCAGCTCGTGGCGCGCTGAGCGCACGGCGGGCGATGCTCCTAACTCCTTTCGAGGAGCGCGCCATGTCCGACCTCTACGCCGCCTACACGCAGCTGAAGCTCGAGCGCCCGCGCCCCGGCGTGCTCGCGGTCGTGCTCGACGCGCCCGGCCTCAACAGCGTGAACGAACGCATGCACCGCGAGCTCGCGGACATCTGGCGCGCGATCGATCGCGACCCGGAAGTGCGCGTCGCGTTGTTACGGGGCGCGGGCAAGGCGTTCTCCGCCGGCGGCAGCTTCGACATGATCGAGCAGATCATCGGCGATCACGGAACGCGGCTGCGCATCATGCGCGAGGCGCGCGACCTCGTTTACAACGTGATCGATTGCAGCAAGCCGATCGTCTCCGCGATCCACGGCCCCGCGGTCGGCGCCGGGCTCGTCGCCGGGCTGCTCGCCGACATCTCGGTGGTCGGCCGCACTGCGCGCATCATCGACGGCCATACACGCCTCGGTGTCGCGGCCGGCGACCACGCCGCGATCTGCTGGCCGCTGCTCTGCGGGATGGCGAAGGCGAAGTACTACCTGCTCACGTGCGACACGCTGACCGGCGAGGAGGCCGAGCGCATCGGGCTCGTCTCGCTGTGCGTCGACGACGCGCAGGTCCAAGAGCGCGCGCTCGCGATCGCCGAGCAGCTCGCGAACGGCGCGCAGAGCGCGCTCCGCTACACGAAGCAGACGCTGAACGGCTGGTACCGCGCGTTCGGCCCGACCTTCGACGCCTCGCTCGCGCTCGAGTTCATCGGCTTCGGCGGCCCCGACGCGCGCGAAGGCGTCGCGTCCCACCGCGAGAAGCGCGCGCCGAAGTTCTCAGGGCCGGCGGGGGATTGAACTGCCGGCGAGCTGCTCGCGCAGCGCGAGGCGCAGCAACTTGCCCGAGCTGTTGCGGGGAAGGGCGTCGACGACGTGGAACGCGTCGGGCGTCTCGAAGCGCGCGAGTCGGCCGCTGCAGTGCGCGCGCAGCTCGACGTCGCCGGCGCGCGCGCCGGGACGCAGCACGACGAACGCGACGGGGCGCGCGCCGAAGCGCGCGTCCGCGCGGCCGACGACGCCTGCATCGAGC
>DASTOI010000376.1:0-2845 GCA_035762585.1 Myxococcota bacterium | reverse complement strand
CCCGACGCTCACCTGGGCCGACGCGGGCACGATCGGCTGGCTCGTCGATCAGGCCGCGATCGTCAATCAGACGCTGCTCGCGCGCGCCTCCTACGGCCCCTACGCGCGCGCGATGCAGCGCATCTGCGCGGAGGAGCGCTTCCACGAGCGGCAGGGCTACGAGATCGTCAGCGCGCTCGCCGGAGGCACGCCGGCGCAGAAGCAGATGGCGCAGGACTCGCTCGACCGCTGGTGGTGGCCGACGCTGATGATGTTCGGCCCACCCGACACCGAGTCGCGTCACTCCGCCCAGTTATTGCGCTGGAAGGTGAAGCAGCAATCGAACGACGAGCAGCGCGCGTGGTTCGTGAACCTCGCAGTGCCGCAGGCCGATGCGATCGGGCTGCGCATCCCCGACCCCGCGCTCCGCTACGACGCCGACGCGAAGCAGTGGCGGCACGGCCCGATCGACTGGGACGAGTTCCGCACGGTCCTCGCCGGCGGCGGCCCATGCGCACGCGACCGGCTGCGCGTGCGCCGCGAGGTCCACGCGCGCGGCGCGTGGGTGCGCGCGGCGGCCGAAGCGCACGCCGCGAAGCACGGCGGCGCGCAGGACACGCGGGCGCAGCGATGACCGAAGCGACCGAGTTCACGCTCTGGGAGGTCTTCGTGCAGCAGAAGACCGGCGCGCCGCACACGCACGTCGGCAGCGTGCACGCGGCCGACGCGGAGCTCGCGCTGCAGAACGCACGCGACACGTTCGCGCGTCGCGACGCGCTCGCGTCGATCTGGGTCGTCGAGGCGGAGCGCATCGTCGCATCGCGGCCGGAGGACGCCGCGGGGCTGTTCGAGCCGGGCCCCGCGAAGATCTATCGCCATCCGCGCTTCTATCGCCCGGCAAACCCGAAGCAGAAGCGATGAGCGCGGCGCTGTTCGAGTACTTGTTACGGCTCGGCGACGACGGGCTCGTGCTCGGGCATCGCGGGTCGGAGTGGATCGGCTTCGCGCCGGTGCTCGAGGAGGAGCTCGCGCTCGGCAACATCGCGCTCGATCAGCTCGATCTCGCGCAGGCCGCGCTCGCGTTCGCGGCCGAGCTCGAGGGGCAGGGCCGCGATGCGGACGCGCTCGCGTACTTCCGAGACGAAGGAGAGTTCCGCAACGCGCTGCTCGTCGAGCAGCCGAACGTCGACTTCGCGTGGGCGATGGCGCGGCAGGCGCTGTTCGTCGCGTTCGCGTTGCCCAATTACCGCACGCTCGCGGCGAGCGCCGAGCCGCGGCTCGCCGCAATCGGCGCGAAGGCCGCGAAGGAGGCCGAGTACCACGCGCGGCACGCGCGCACGTGGGTGCTCCGGCTCGGCGACGGCACGGCCGAAAGCCACGCGCGCATGCAGACTGCGGTCGACGAGCTGTTCCCGTACCTCGGCGAGCTGCTCGAGAGCGACGAGGTGACGCACGAGCTCGCGGCCGCGGGCATCGCGCCCGATCCGAGCGCGCTCGCGGACGAGGCGCTCGCGACGATCGCCGCGCTGCTGCGCGAAGCGACGCTCTCACAGCCTGCGCCCGGAGCGTTCCGTCCGCGCGGCGGCCGCAGCGGCCGCCACACCGAGCACCTCGGCCGCATGCTCGCGGAGATGCAGGTGCTCGCGCGCGCCCATCCGGGAGCGCGCTGGTAGCGGTTTGGCCAAACGGGGTCAGACCCCGTTTGGTCAAGCCATTGCGAGGGGCTCGAGGTCGGGTGACGCACGCGAATCACCGGGCCCGGCGCGCACTTGGTGTGCAATGATGCGCGGGCCCTGCCCCCACCCGGAGTGCCTGCATGCGTCTTCGCTCGCTCTCGTTTCGCCTCGCGCTCGCAGCCGTCGCGGCGCTCGCGGTGCCGATCTCCGCACAGGAGACGCCGGCGGAGGAGCCGGCCGCGACCGAGCCGGAGCCCGCGATGCCCGCCACGATCGAGGAGATCGTCGTCACCGCGCAGAAGCGCGCGCAGAGCGTCCAGGACGTCCCGATCTCGGTCGCCGCGATCGGCGGCGGCGAGATCGACGACCTGAAGATCTCCGACACGAACGACATCGCGGGCCTCGTGCCGAACCTGCAGGTGAATCAGGTGATCGGCGACGGCGCGCCGGTGTTCTCGCTGCGCGGCGTCACGATGAACGACTACAGCGTCCACCAGTCGAGCCCAGTCGCGGTCTACACGGACGAGGTCTACGCGGGCCCCTCGGTGCTGCAGCCGATCGCGATGTTCGACCTCGACCGCATCGAGGTGTTACGGGGACCGCAGGGCACCCTCTACGGCCGTAACAGCACGGGCGGCGCGGTGAACTTGATCACCCGCGCGCCGAGCTTCAACGACGGCGGCTACTTCACCGGCGGTTTCGGCAACTACGATCGCTTCGAGGCGCGGGGCGCCGGCGAAGTGACGCTGATCGACGAGGTGCTCGCGGTGCGGCTCGCGGGCTTCTGGACCGAGGCCGACGGCTGGGCAAAGAACCTCTCGCCGGGCATTCCCGACGGCAACAGCACGGACGAGTGGGCAGTGCGCGCTTCGGTGCTCTGGCAGCCGACCGACGCGGTCGAGGTGCTCGCGCGCTGGTCGTCAGGGCGCTCGGACCCTGAGAACTACGGCGTCTACGCGGCGCACGTGCAAGAGATCGCGATCGAGAACGGCGACCCGACGACCGGGATCGGCGCGGGCGTCTACTCGCTCTTCAACTCGCTCGGCGGCGCGAATCCTCCCGACTACTTCCGAACCGGCCTAGGCAAGTTCACCTGGGAGAGCGACGAGACGCGCAAGCGCAAGCGCGAGATCGATCAGGCCTCGCTACACGTGAACTGGGACATCACGGAGGCGCTGACGATCACGTCC
>DASTOI010000375.1:0-2430 GCA_035762585.1 Myxococcota bacterium | reverse complement strand
CCGACGTGCTCGTGCTCGACGACGGCTTCCAGCACCACACGCTCGCGCGCGACGTCGATCTCGTCGTGTTCGGGCAGGGCGGCCTCGGCAGCGGGGCGTTGCTCCCGCGCGGCCCGCTGCGCGAGCCGATCGGGGCCCTGTCGCGCGCCGCAGCGGTTCTCGTGACAAGCGGCGAGCTCCCCTGGCCCGACGAAGCGCGCATTGGGCGCGCGGCCCCGGGCGCCGCGCGCTTCACCGTGCTCCGCGCGCCGCACGGATTGAGCAAATGGGGTCAGGCACGAGTTGCTCATCCGACCGAGCCGCCGAGCGCGCTTGCCGGCCGCGAGGTCGGCGTGCTCTCCGCGCTCGCGCTCCCGCGCGCGCTGCGGGACACCGTGGAGGCATCAGGCGCCCGTGTCGTCGCCGAGCGCACGTTCGCCGACCATCACCTCTATCGCGCGAGCGATCTCTCAGGCCTAGCGGCGCAGGCGCCGCTCTGGATCACCAGCGAGAAGGACGCGGTGAAGCTCGACTCCACGTGGCTCGCCGGCGCGGACGTCCGCGTGCTCGCCCTCGAAACCTCGGTCGCCGACCCTGAGAAGTTCCTCGCCTGGTTCGAGGCGCGGCTCTAGCGAAGCACGCCGCGCGTCCGCAGGTGCCGGGCGTACGAGTAGATCGCGATCGCGATCCCCATCGCGAAGGCGGTTGCCGCCACCGCGATCGTCGCTGCACGCGAGAAGCTGCCGGTCGCATAGTTGACGAACGTCGTCACGGCGTGGAGCCCGAGCAAAGCCGCCGCGAGTGGCACGGCTCGAGCGCGCAATCGGAAGAGCTCGATCGCGAACCACAGGGTGAGGCTCGCGCTGACGGCGACCAAGGCCCATTGCAAAGGCCCGCGCGCCATCAAGCCGTCTCGCTCGGCCGCGGGCAAGGGCAGCGCGCCACTCATCATCAGAAACGTGATGAACGGGGACGAGATCGCTCCGAACCCGTACCAGAGCGAGATGATCCACACGAGCGCGGGTCGCGCTGGCGGTGCTGCCGGGTCGGCGAGATCCGCGGCAGGCGGTGAGTACGGATTCTCCACTCGCCGCCACGCTACCGGACCTGCATTACCGTGGCCGACCTCATCAGGAGCCGCGCATGATCTCCGCGTGGGACGACTTCCCCATCCATCAGACCGGCGAGCCGGTGCGCTTCGTCGGCACGAGCGATCGCAACTTCTACGACCGTTATTACTTCAATCTGCACGGCTGCTCCGACGAGCTGTTCCTGATCATGGGCATGGGCGTCTACCCGAACCTGGGGACGCAGGACGCCTTCGCATGTGTCAGGCGGGGGCCGCTTCACCGCGTGGTGCGCGCTTCGCGCGAGCTCGGCGACCGCAGCGATCTCTCGGTCGGGCCGTTTCGGATCGAGGTGCTGGAGCCGCTGCGCAAGCTGCGCTTCGTGCTCGAGCCGAGCGAGCACGCGATCGCGTTCGACGTCACCTGGGAGGGCGCGATGCCCGCCTGGCAGGAGGCGCACCACTTCATCCGCAATCGCGGCCGCGTGCTGTTCGACACGTCGCGCTTCGCGCAGACCGGCACCTGGGCGGGAACGCTCGCGGTCGGCGGCGAGAAGATCGCGATCACGCGCGATCGCTGGTGGGGGACGCGCGACCGCTCGTGGGGCGTGCGGCCGGTCGGCGAGCCCGAGCACCCCGGCATCCGACAGGGCACGCCGGTGATGAGCGGGATGTGGAACTACTTCCCGATGCAGTTCAGCGATCACTCGCTGCTCTACATCTGTCAGGAGAACGCGGCGGGCGAGCGCGAGCTCGAGGAGGCGGTGCGCGTGTGGGCCGACCCCGCTCGGCCGGCGGAGCACCTCGGCCGCCCCGAGTGGCACCACGAGCTCGCGCCCGGCACGCGCTTGTTACGGGCGTCGACGATCGAGCTGCCGGATGCGCCGGGCGGCGGCTTCGCGGTGAAGTGCACGCCGCTGCTCCCGTGCATGATCTCGGTCGGCACCGGCTACGGCCTCGACGCGGACTGGCGCCACGGGATGTATCAGGGGCCGCTCGTCGTGCAGGGGCTCGAGCGCAAGCACGACGAGGTCGCGCCGCTCGGGCAGTACGGCGTCGTCGACCAGGTGGCGCGCTTCGAGTACGGCGGCCGCGTGGGCTACGGCCTCTACGAGCACGGCTTCTTCGGCGCGTTCCCGAAGTGCGGGCTGAACGGGCCGGGTGACGTCGCGAAGTAGGGCTCTCGCCTCAGGTCCGCGGGTAACGCCACGCGTGCAGCGCGCTGCGCAGTCGCTCGCGGCGCAGCGCGGCGACGAGCTCGTCTTCGAGCGCGGTGTCGTCGCCCGCGTACGCCGCGACGAACGCGCTGCGCTCGCCCGCGCTGAGCGGCGCGCCGCACTTCGCCAGCGAGCGCCACAGCCGCGCGAGCTCGCGCGCGCGGCGCC